>CAYVVX010000081.1:0-12559 GCA_964455315.1 uncultured Planctomycetales bacterium
GTTCTCGGCGTCTCTGCGGTTCCAGACTCCTTGGGTTGCGGGCAGAGCCCGCGCTAAGGTTGTCCCGCATTTTCTTCGTCGCAACCGGCGGTGGACCCCGCCGGCGCATCGCGACCGCGGATGCCGGGAAGGGCCCGCACCCGGGCCTTGACCTGGTCCAGCAGCCGCCTGGCCCAGAGAAACTCGGTGGCCAGGATGGCCAGCCCCGCGGGCACGACCAGCGACGCCGGGCCGGGCAGAAAGATCAGGGCGATGCCCACCAGGATCACGGTCGAGCCGATGACCAGCACCACCAGGCGCCGGGCGTTCTTCCAGGTCAGCCAGGCGTACCAGCGGGCCCTCACTCGACCGGGAGGTCGTGGGCCTGGGGCTCGTGTTTGCTCTTCCATATCGACGCTACCACTCCCGCCGCGATCGCCAGGACGATGACCAACGGGGACAGCCAGGGGGGGATTTCCAGCCCGTGGTGCTCCTCGAGCCAGTGGCCCAGGAGCATCTTGATGCCCACGTACGCCAGGACCGCCACCAGGCTGGTCTTGAGGTAGCGGAACTGGCTCATCATACCCGAGAGGGCGAAATACATGGACCGCAGGCAGAGGATCGCGAACACGTTGGACGTGAACACGATGAAGCTCTCCCGGGTGATGGCGATGATCGCGGGGATCGAGTCGACCGCGAAGATGATATCGGTGCTCTCCACGATCAGTAACGCCAGGAACATCGGCGTGATCGCCCGGCGCCCGGGGCGATCGCCGACCGCGCCCGGCGGGGCCGGCATGCGGGTGAAGAATTTCTCCCCCTCCAGGTGCGGCGTGACCGGGTACAGTCGCCGGGCGGCGCGAACCAGGAGGTTCTTCTCGTAGTCGATCGGTTTTTCACCGGTAAGCGCCATCTTGATGGCCGTCAACAGGAGCAGGACGCCGAAGACATAGACCATCCACTCGAACCGCTCGATCAGGCGGACGCCGGCGAAGATCATCACCCCGCGCATGACCAGCGCGCCCAGGATGCCCCAGAACAGGACGCGATGCTGGTACTTCGGGGGGATGCCGAAGTACCCGAAGATCAGCGCGATCACAAAGATGTTGTCCATGCTCAGGGACATCTCGATGATGTATCCGGTGAAGAAGACCATCGCCGCCCGGCTGCCGGTGATGGCAGGCTTGCCCCCCCTGGGGGCGCCGATGTCGAACAGTTGGTGCCGGTACGCGAAGTAAACGAAGACGGTGAACACCATGGCCAGGGCCACGCACAGCCCCGTCCAGCGCAGCGCCTCCTTCGTGCTGATCACGTGAGCGTGACGATTGAACACGCCCAGGTCCAGCGCCAGCATGACCAGCACGAACAGGATGAAACCGATCCACAACCAGACAATCATTTGAATTCAACCTCGGGAACCGGCCGCCGTCGTGACGACCGTTGTCGCTGTTATCGGCCCGCGGCGGCCGCCGAGACGATCGGCAGCGGAACGCCCCGCCGGAAACGGTCCAGAGTCCACATCACCACGTCCGCCATCATGTCCAGGAACCGCGGGTCGTCGTTGACGCTCTCGGCCCGGACCATGGGCAGTCCGATCTCACGGCAAACCTCCGCCGCTTCATGGTCCAGATCGTAGAGCACCTCAATGTGATCGCACAGGAAGCCGATGGGGCAGATGACCGCCGCGCTCAGCCCGGCGTCGCGCTCGCGACGAAGATAGTCGCAGATATCGGGCTCCAGCCAGGGATCCTGCGGGCGCCCGCTGCGGCTCTGGTACACCAGGGCATGGTCGCCGCGGCCCACGGAGCGGGCCACCAGCCGGCAGCTTTCCGCGAGCTGCCGCTCGTAGACACAGGTATCCGCCATGCTCCGGGGAATCGAATGAGCGGTGAAGACGAGGCGGGCGCTCTCGCGGAGCGAAGGCTCCAGCCGTTGCAGGGCTTCCTTGACGTGCTCGGCGACGGCGGCGATGAAGCCGGGATGGTGATGCCAGTCCTCGGTGAAAACCACCTCGATATCGGGGTGGCCGCGGCGGACCAGTTCCGCCCGGGCCTCGCGGACGTTTTCCTTGTACTGGGCGCAGCTCGAGTAGCTGCGATGGGCGGCGGTGATGAAGCCGATGGCTCGCCGGACCCCGCCCCGCGACATGGTTTCCAGCGTGTCCGCCAGGTAGGGATGCCAGTTGCGCATGCCCACGTGGACGGGCAGCGGCTCGCCGACGGCTTCCAGTCTGGCTTGAAGACCTTCGGCCTGGCGAATGGTCAGATCGGTCAGGGGCGAGACGCCGCCGAACAGCTCGTAGTGGTGGGCGACCTCCTCCACGCGCTCGGGGGGCACCCGGCGACCCCGCAGCACGTTGTCCAGGAACGGGCGCACGTCCGCACGCTGGCGCGGACCGCCGAAGGAAATGACCAGCACCGCGTCGAACGGGCCGTAATGACCGTCAGTGCTCATGAGCCAGCACTGTATCGGGCCTCCGCCGCCCGTCAACCGCGGCCGGCGCGGGACCGGCGGCGGGCAGACATGACGCGAGCGGCTATCCCGCGGTTGGCGGGGATTCCGGGATTCGAACGCCGCCCGGAACGGCGGGTGAGAGGCCGGTCGGTGGGAACGGGTTGATCCGGGGGGGGCGGAATGGCTAGACTATGGGGATTCGGGAAACTCACAGCCCCGTCGCATCACCCCGTTCCCCTCAAGCTTTGGGAGATCGAAGGATGAGTCACGAACGTTGTCGGTTGGGATCAGTATGCGGTCGAGTCCTGCTGGCGGCCGGTTTAAGTCTGGCATCCGGTGGCCTGGGGGCCGGCGCGGCCGAGTCGGACAAACCCGCGGTCGCTCCGGCGGTGGTCGCCCCGCAGGCGGAGTCGCCCAAGCCCAACGGACCCCGGATCGCCTGTGATGAGCCCATGTTCAATTTCGGGGAGATCTGGGTGGGTGGTCAGCCGCTCAGGCATGCGTTCACCATCCGCAACACCGGCAGCGAGGTGCTGAGCATCCTCAAGGTCCAGCCTCATTGCGGCTGCACCGCCGCCGGACCCCACCCCAACACCATCGCGCCGGGGGAGTCGGGCCAGTTCCCGTTCCAGGTCGATCCCAACAAGGTCCACGGCAAGTTCGCCAAGACCATCAACGTCGAGAGCAACGACCCGCAGCATCCGCAACTGCAGCTCACGCTCAGCGGCGAGCTGAAACATTACGTCGACGTGCAGCCGGTCGGGGCCTATTTCGGAACGGTCAAGCCTGAGGAAACCAGGAGTGTCACCCTGACCGTGACCAACAAGGGCGATGAGCCGCTGTCACTGCGCCTGGACGACACCCGCAAGCACAACAGTTTCTCCGCCGACATCAAGGAGGTCGATCCCGGCCAGAAGTTCGTGGTCACGGTCACCGCCAAACCACCCTATGCTGGCAAGTACAACGGGCACCTGATCGAACTGGTCACCAACAACCCCAAGGAGCCGCGGGTGCGGATCAACTGCTCGGCGACGGTGCCCAACCGGCTGGATCTGAACCCCGAGTCCATCTACCTCTCCGCGCCCAGCCCCACCGCCATGTCCCGCCCCATCGTGTTCAACAACAACGGCGACACCAGCGTGAAGGTGCTCTCCGCCGGGGCGAGCGACCCCGCGATCCAGGTCGATGTTCGCGAAGTCGCTCCCGGCAAGCGATACATGGTGACGGCCACGCTGCCGCCCAACTACGCCCCGCCGGCTACCAGCGACACCATCGTCATCAAGACCGATGACGAGAAGCAGCCGGAGCTCAAGCTGCTCATCCGCGGCCCGGCCCGCCCGGTCGCCCGGCCGGCGGTGGCCCAGCGTCCTCCGGAGGATCTACGCCCGGCGCTCAAGCTGGACGGCAAGCCCGCCCCGACGGCGAAGCTGGTGACCCGCGAGGGCAAGGAAGTCACCCTGGGCAAGCCGGAGGGCAAGGCCCAGTTTGTGACCTTCTATGCCTCCTGGTGCGGGCACTGCAAGAAGAACCTCCCGATCATCGACAAGGTTCGCAAGGAATACGCGGACAAGGGCGTGGACATGCTGGCGGTCAATCTTGACGCCCGCACCGGCCCGCGGGCCTACACCGAGGAAAAGACGCTGGAGACCTACAACCAGCTCAACCTGGACATCCCCCTGGCCATGAAGGACACCGCGGACGTCGGCGCGAAGTACCTGGTCAGGAGCTTCCCGACCATGTTCCTGATCAGCAAGGACGGAACCATCGAGCAGGTCCACGTGGGCGCGCCGCAGCCCTTCGAGGACATTCTCAAGAAGGAGCTCGACGACGTCCTGGCCGGCAAGACCAAGAAGGCCGACCCGCCCACCGCCGGTGGTGAGAGCGACAAGAAAGCCGCCGAGGCTCAACCGGCGGGCGACACCGAGGTCAAGCCGGCCGCAGGCGAGGACGCCAAGCCCGCCGGCGAGAAGTCGGCGGCCGCGCCGGTCGGGCGCGGATAACAGGACACCACGGGCAGGCGAGCGATTCACTCTGAATCCGCCCCGCGAAGCCGGCGTGGGTGATCTCGAAAGGTCGCACGCGAAACGGCCGGCAGGGGCGCCGGCCGCTACACGCAACACGCGAGATCAAAGTTGAACCGGTATGCGCCTGCCCGAGCCGCCCGCCGCGGAATGGCATGAGGCGACGCTGGTCAAGTCGGCCAATCCCCGCTGAAGATCTCCACCGCCGGGCCGGTCATGTAGACGTGGTTGTCGCGCTCCGACCACTCCAGCAGCAGGTCGCCGCCGGGCAGGTGGGCGGTGATCTTCCGCCCCGATCGCCCGGTCAGCACCCCCGCGACACACACCGCGGCCGCGCCGGTCCCGCAGGCCTGGGTCGCACCGCTGCCGCGTTCCCAGGTGACCATGCGAACCTCTGCCGGCCCGATCACCTCGACAAAGTGAACGTTCGTCTTCTCCGGGAAGCGGTCATCGGTCTCGAGGCGACGGCCCTCCATCGCGAGCCGTTCCGGCGTGAGCAGCTTCAGCGGCAGGTCGTAGATCACCGCGTGCGGGTTGCCCATCGAGACGCAGGTCATCTTCGCGGACACGCCGGGCACCGTGATGGGATGATCGACCATCTGCCCCGGCTCCAGCCGCACGGGCAGATCCTCCGGCCGGAGCCGGGGGGCGTTCATGTCCACCCGCACCAGATCGACCTTGCCCCCGGCGCCCAGGGTCAGCTCGACGGTGAGCAGCCCGGCATCGGTCTCGATCTTCAACGGGTTACTGCCGCTGAGGTTATGGTCGTGAACATACTTGGCGACGCAGCGGATGCCGTTGCCGCACATTTGCCCGCGGGAGCCGTCCAGGTTGTACATCTTCATGCGGGCATCGGCCTTCTCCGACGGGCAGATCAGGATGAGCCCGTCGCTGCCCACGCCGGTGTTGCGGTCGCTGACCGCCCGGGCCAGCGCGGGGGCGTCGGCCACCCGCTCCTGGAAGCAGTTGACGTAGATGTAGCAATTACCTAAACCATGCATCTTGGTGAACTTCATCCAGGGCATTTTATCCGCAGAAGCAGCGCCGGGAAATGCGGGCGACTCCATCAGGCAGCCGGTCCGGCGTTACGCGGTTGTGACAAGCCGTTCAACGTGCCCGCGGTAGAATGATCGGAGTGAACGGGTCCACCGACTTCCCAACAGAGGGATCAATCTCATGACATGTCGAACCACCATGGCTGGATGCGTAGGGTGCCTGAGCGTCCTGCTGAGTTTCGCGGTGCTTCCCGCGCTCGCGGCCGGGCAGGCTGAAACCCCGGCATCGAAGGAGCAGGCCGCCCGCCGGGAACTCGCCGCCGGCAGGAGGCCCGAGGCGAACCTGGCCCGCAAGCCTAATCTCCTGGTCATGTTCACCGATGACCAGCGGGCCGACGCCCTGAGCTGCGCCGGGCACCCGTTCATCAAGACGCCCCACATCGACCGCCTGGCCGCCGAGGGCGTCCGCTTCAACAACGCCTTCGTGACCATCTCGCTGTGCAGCCCCAGCCGGGCCTGCATCCTCACCGGGCAGTACGCCCACACCCACGGCGTGATGCGCAACGACGGGACCGACCTGCCCGAGAGCGCGGTCACCTACCCCAAGCTGCTCCAGAAGGCGGGCTACCAGACCGCCTACATCGGCAAGTGGCACATGGGCCGGTCCGACGAGAAGCGGGCGGGGTTCGACTACTGGGTCAGCTACGTGGGGCAGGGCAAGTACATCGACCCGCCGATCAACGTGGACGGCGAGCGGATGAAGGGCCAAGGGCACATGGACGACATCATGACCGACTATGCCCTGGGCTGGATCCGCGAGAAGCGGGACAAGAGCCGCCCATTCTGCATGACCCTGGCCTTCAAAACCGCCCACGGGCCGTTCACGCCGCCGGAGCGGCACGCCCATCGCTACGACGACGCCGAGATCAGGATGCCCGCCACCCACGACGAGCCGCTGGACAACAAGCCGGCCTTCGTCCGCAAGTGGATCGAGACCGAACATCGCAAGCACATGCTCTTCGATCACAACGTCTTCATCCGCAACTACAACGCCGCGCTGACCGGGATCGACGACAACGTCGGGCGCATGCTCGACCTGCTGGCCAAGGAGGGCATCCTCGACAACACCCTGATCATCTACACCAGCGACAACGGCTACTACCAGGCCGAGCACGGCGGGCTCTACGACAAGCGCTCGGCGTATGAGGAGTCGATCAAGGTGCCGATGATCGTCCGCTTCCCGAGGTGGATGCTTGAGAAGGGGACGGTTCGCGACGACCTGGTGCTCAACATCGACATCGCCCCGACGCTGCTGCGCGCCGCGGGGGTCACGGTCCCCAAGTCCATGCAGGGGCAAAGTTGGTACGATTTCCTCAGCCCGCTGAGCAGCTTTCACCGCGAACCGCGCAAGAGCGTGTTCATCGAGTACTTCCATGAAAAAAGCTTCCCCAGCACGCCGACACTGCAGGCCGTGCGCACACCGCGCTGGAAGTACATCCGCTACCTCGAACCCCAGGACACCCCGGAGCTGTACGATCTCGAAGCCGATCCGCTGGAGACGAAGAACCTCTACAAGCACCCTGACTACCAGCACCAGGTCGAGCTGATGAAGCAGGAGCTGGAGCGACAGCTCAAGGACACCGGCGCGGCCCCCGCCGGCGGCGCCCCCGCCGAGGCCAGTCCGTAACAGAGTCGCCGGTTCCGCCGTTGGCCGTTACAATGCCGCCATGCGAATCAACCTGCTCTGCATCGGAGACGTGGTCGGCAGGCCCGGAAGGTTCGTCGTCTCCCAGGCGCTGCCCCGGCTGGTGGCCGAGCACGACATCCACTGCGTGATCTGCAACGTGGAGAACGCCGCCGGCGGCTCCGGGCTCACGCCCCAGCTCTACGAGAAGTTCAAACGCTACGGCGTCCACCTGATGACGCTCGGCGACCACATCTACCGCAAGGCCGAGATCATTCCCATCCTCGAGCGGGCCGACAACATCGTCCGCCCGGCCAACCTGGCTCCTTCCGCGCCGGGCAAGCTGCATGCCGTCTATCAGACCGACGCGGGTCCTCGGGTCGCGGTCATCTCCGTGCTCGGCCGGCTGTACATGAAGCCGCCGACCGACTGCCCGTTCCGCACCGTGGACCGCATCCTCAACCAGATTCCCCCCGACGTGAAAATCGTGGTCATCGACATCCATGCCGAGGTGACCAGCGAGAAGATCGCCATGGGCTGGTATCTCGACGGGCGGGTCAGCGTGGTCTACGGTACCCACACGCACGTGCCCACGGCCGACGAGCGGGTGCTGCCGGCGGGAACGGCCTACATCACCGACCTGGGCATGACCGGACCTTACGATTCGGTGCTCGGCCGGCGCAAGGATCGCGTGTTGCGGACGCTGACCACGGACACCCCCAACCCGTTCGACGTGGCGGTGGATGATCCGCGGCTGTCGGGCATCATCGTCGGCGTCGACTCGACCACCGGCAAGGCCCTCGACATCAGGCGGATCCAGGTCTGCGGCGAGCCGGAGAACGGCGACGAGGACGATTGAGTGCCGGGGGCACAGGAGGGTGGCACCTCTCCGAGTCGACCGATGGTGGAACGCCGATGGCAGGCCCGCTCTTCAACCAACCGTCCCGCCCCTCGTCTCCACCGGCTGCCCCGGGGCCGCTGACCGTCACCCAGCTCAACAGCCTGATCCGCCAGGTGCTCGGCGACACCCTGCCCGACGTGGTTCACCTGGTCGCGGAGATCAGCAACCGCACCCGCCACACCAGCGGACACCTCTATCTGACCCTCAAGGACGCCCGCAGCGAGATCCGCGCGGTGATGTGGAAGTCGGCGGCGGCGTCCCTGCGCTTCGACCCCCGGGACGGGCTGGAGGTGCTGGCCACCGGGCGGGTGGACCTGTACGAGGCCCGCGGGCAGGTGCAGTTCTACATCAACCGGCTGGAGCCGCGCGGGGTCGGCGCTTTGGAACTGGCCTTCCGCCAGCTTCAGGAGAAGCTGCGCGCCGAGGGGCTCTTCGACCCCGCCCGCAAGAAACCGGTGCCGCGCTTCCCCCGCCGCATCGCCGTGGTGACCAGCCCGACCGGGGCGGCCATCCGCGACATCCTCCAGACGCTGCGGCGGCGCTGGGGCTGCGCAACGGTCTTCGTCCATCCGGTCCGCGTGCAGGGCGAAGGTGCCGCCGGGGAGATCGCGGCCGCCATCGGCCGGCTCAACGCCCAGGCCGGGCGGCTCGGCGGGCTCGACGTGCTGATCGTGGCCCGCGGCGGCGGCTCGCTGGAGGATCTGTGGGCGTTCAACGAGGAGCAGGTGGCCCGGGCCATCGCGGCCAGCGTCATCCCGGTCATCAGCGGCGTGGGCCACGAGGTGGATATCACCATCGCGGACCTGGTCGCCGACCTGCGGGCCCCGACGCCGACCGGCGCCGCGGAGCTGGCCGCGCCGGTGCTGAGCGAGGTGCTCGACGGGCTCAGCCGGCAATCGCAACGCATGCGCCGCTGCCTCGACTATCGCGCGAACCTGGCCAGGTCGCGGATCGACGCGGTGAGCCGGGTGCAGTGGCTGCGCGATCCCCTGGGCGCGTTGCACCGCGTCCAGCAGCGGATGGATGAGCTGGAAACGCGGCTCGACGCGGGGGTCGGGCGCTGCGTCGAATCCGCCCGCCGGCGGCTGCATCGCGCCGAGCTCAAGCTGATCGCGGCACGGCCGGAAGTGGTTCTTCGCAGGCGGCGAACCCGGCTGATGGAGGTGGAGGGGCGGCTGCGCTGGGCGGTGCTGCGGGTGGCGCGGACGGCCGAGCGGCGGCTCGACCACGCCGAGGCCCGGGTGCTGGCGGGCTCGCCGAAACGTATGTCGGCGGCGCTGCGCGAGCGGCTCGACCAGGTGCTGGGCAGGATTCGACAGGGCATCCGCTACCAGGTGGCGACGGCGAGGCGCGAAGTGAGCTCGCTGGCCATCCGCGTGGAGGCGATGAGCCCGCAGCACACCCTGGCCCGCGGCTACAGCGTGACGCGCACGCCCCGCGGCAAGCTGGTCACCTCGCCGGCGGACGTGTCCACCGGCGACAAGATCCGCACGGAAACCGCCGGCGGCACCTTCGACAGCCGCGTCACCGATGCGAAGCAACTGGAACTTTTCGAATGAATCCCGCGCGCCGTAGCCGGTCGGCCCGCGCGCTGTAACGCGCCGCCCCACCTGTAGCGACCGGCCCCCGTGCCGGCCGTTTCGCGCGAAATCCTGATCTCACCGTCAGCGCCGCCGGCGCCGCGCACCTGCCATCATCAGCATGCCGCCGAACGATACCACCATGGCCTGGGCCGCGCCGGTGCCGCAATTGGGTGTCAGCAGGGTGGGAATCCCCGTTGAGCCGTTGTCCGTGCCGCTCGGCACGGTCGACCCGCTATCGGGCAGAACCGCGGTGGTCTGCGTGCCAACCACGACCGGGACGACCGCGGTGCCGGTCCCGCCGTCGTCATCCGTCACCGTCAGTGCCACGCCGTAAGTGCCCGGATCAAGGAACACATGCTCGACCACCTGGCCGGTGGCGGTCCCGCCGTCGCCGAAGTTCCAGTCGTAGCGAATCACCAGGCCATCCGCGTCGGTCGCGGCCGCCTCGAAGACCACCAGCAGCGGGGCCGGACCGGTGCTGGGCGTGGCCACGATCCTCGCGACCGGGTAACGGTTGTTGCCGGCGACGACGGTGATGCCGATGGCCGCCTGGGCGGTGTTGCCGTGGCCGTCGGTGACGGTCACGCGGGCGGTGTAATTGCCCGGGGAGTTATAGGTATGCGTGGGGTTTGAGCCGGAACCGGTCTTGCCGTCGCCGAAGTTCCAGTTGAAGGCGACCAACTGGTTGCCGGCGGCGTCGATGCCGCCACCGGCGAACGCGACGGTCAGCGGTACAGTGCCGTAGGTCGGCGTGGCCCGGATGGACGCCAGCACGTCGGGATCGGGGATGACCACCGGCGGCGGGCCGACCACCCGGCCGGTGGCCAGGGCGAAGGCCGTCATGAAGTCGTTCGGCTCGATGCCGAAGGCGACCGCCTCATTGGCGATGTACTCATCGGGGATGTAGCCGACGTCGAGATCGTCGGCGCTGCCCAGGATGCCGTCGGAGCCCACGCCGGCGATGTTCCCCAGGTCGCCACCCTGGTCGATGATCGAGGGAACGTTGTTGGTGTTGTCGGTATGCCACAGGCCGAGGTAATGCCCGATCTCGTGGGACACGATGTTGCCCACCACCCGGCCGACGGCGTCGATGATGGTGAAGCCGGAGGCCCGCGGGAACTGGTTGATGGAGTTGGGATTCGTGGCCGGCGTGCTCAGGAAATCCAGCAGGACGATGGCCGTATCCTCGGTCCCGTAGTTGCCGGGGTCGATGGCTTCGGCGATGCCGATGGTGAGAATGCCCAGGTCGAAGACGCCTCCGCCGATGAACACCCGGCTGACGTTGGGCTCGCCGAAGGGGTCGGGATGGTCGCGGCTGTTGCGCACATCGACATCGAAGTGACCGTCGACGCCGTCGAAGGGAAGATCCCCGTTCAGCGCGGCCGTGCGCAGGTCGTCGAAATTCTCCTCAACGACATCGAGAATGGCCTGAACCACCTCATCCTCGTCATCCATGGTCAGGCCCCAGCCGGCCAGGTAAGGCCGGATCCCGGGAATGTCGGTCGCATACCATCCGCCGCCGAAGGTCTTCACGGCGTTGAAGTTCTCCACGCCGTCGAAGTCGAGGAAGATGATCTGCTTGGTCGGGCGATCTTCGAACTCCAGGCTCGGCCGGCGGATCACGATCGACAGCGTGTACGGGCCGTTGCGGCTGTTGGCGAAGGAGGAAACCCGGACCAGGTAATCGCCGTCGATCGGGGCGATCCAGGTCATGGCCGAATCGGTGAACAGCGTCCCCCCCGGCCAGGGCGAGCCCGGCGGATACGCGCTGCTGACGAAGATGTCGTCGTCGTTCTCCACGATGGCGTTGCCGCCCAGATCGAACACCCCCACCATGGGGTCCAGCGGGGTCTGGTTGTCGGGACCGTCGGCCACCACGGCCAGGCCGATGATGTCGCCCTTGACCATGTGCACGCGATAGAAGTCCTTGTCGGCGCCGGGCGAGATGGAACCGCTGACGTCGAAGTCGGTCTCCCCGCCGAGATCGCCGGAGGCGGGAATGAACTGGGCCTGGCTGGGGTCGTCGTTGGGCTCCAGTTCGGTGGCAGTCAGAACCTTCCGGGCCCGGGCACCCTGCGGCTTCACCTTGGCATGAGCCGGATAGAAGCAGAACGGGATACCGGCATGATCAGCCGACGGATCCAGGAGCACCGGCGGGCGAGCCTGCGGAGGCCGCTGGGATACCGGCACGTCCGATGCGACGGCGATCGAGCCGACCATCGCCATGCCCAGGATGGCGGACAGGAAGCAGACGGTATGGAAACAGCGCGTCATGATCGAGAGCCCCCCAACGGTGCTCGTTGATGGTTCACCTGATTCATCCTACCAAAGAGAGCCCTGCCCTGGCTCAACGATTCGCCGCAAACCGCCTTCGGTTATCCCGGATGCTCCGGGATACCTTATGCCCGGACCGATGTATCACGCCACCGAGACCAACGACTCAGGGCAACTCGAATCCGTAGACCAGGTACACTTCGCCGGCGTCGGTCTTGCCCTCGGGGTCGGCCAGGATCGAGGAGATGAAGAAATCCCCGATCCCGTCGCCGTCCAGATCACCGGCGCTGCTGATGCCGCGGGACAGCAACCCGCCCTGGGTCAGTCCGCCGCCCATGAAGTCGCCGCCCTTGTTGCCCACCAGCACCAGCCCGGGCAGGTTCCTGCTGCCGATCTGGTTGAGGCTGATG
Source organism: uncultured Planctomycetales bacterium (assembly GCA_964455315.1). Lineage (GTDB taxonomy): Bacteria > Planctomycetota > Phycisphaerae > UBA1845 > PWPN01 > CAYVVX01. The sequence continues at coordinate 12,302 of CAYVVX010000081.1, forward strand.
GTCCCGGTCAGGTGGCGCCCGCCGTAGACCAGGTACCCCAGCCCGGCGTTGGTCATGTCGTCGGGGACGCCGTCGCCGTCGAGATCATCCGCGACCCGGTCGCCGTTCAGGTCCAGCCCGATGGTGTCGAGCGTGCCGTCGCCGTTACTGTCAAAGCGCGGGCTGCCGTTGGGAGCCGCAATCAGAAGATCGGGGATGCCATCCAGGTTCACGTCGCCGGCGTTGGCGACCGTGGTGCCGGCCCGATCGTTGGAGCGG
>CAYVVX010000082.1:0-12461 GCA_964455315.1 uncultured Planctomycetales bacterium
CGCACCACACCACGTTGCTGCTCGAGAATCACGGCGATTTCGCCAACAGCCGGGATATCTGGTTCATCCTCGACTCGGTGGGGCATCCGGCGGTGCAATGCTGCTGGAACCCGTGTCATGCCAAGGCGGCCGGGGAGAGGCCGACGCTGTCGGTGCCGCGGCTGGGCGGACGGATCGCGCTGACGCACCTGGTGGACGGGCGTTTCAATGACGCGGGGCTGCTGGAGGGGTACGCGTTGCCCGGCGAGGGCACGGTGGATATCGATTACTACCTGACCCTGCTGACTGGTACGGCGTTCGACGGCTACCTCATATTCGAGTGGCCGAAGCTGTGGATTCCGGCCCTGGCCGATCCCCAGCAGGCGTTTCCGGCGGCCCTGGCGGCGATCAAGGGTGTGTTGACGCGGCTGGCCAATGTGAAGGAACTGACGGCGTACAAGGGCGACAAGAACGCTCCGACTTTCCGAGCGCCGCGGGCAGCCGTGGCGCCCGCGGCGCGGTAACTTCGTGACCGATACACCCACACATCGCATCGCATCGCGCCCTCCGGTGGCGTGGCCCGTCCTGCTGTTGTCGGTCGGGGGTCTGCTGCTGGGCTGGTGCCTGGATCGTGTTCCGGGGATGGTCCATGCCGCGGCGGCGCTGTCGTTGTCGTGGGGTGTGTTGATGGCGGTCAGGCGGCCGGCCGCGGGGGACGGTCGGGACGACGGGTCGCCGGGGTTGCGATTGGGGTTGCTGTTGTGCGGGCTGGTGGCCGGGGTTGTGCTTCTCTACGGCGCGGTGACCGCGCTGCTGATGCGGACGCTGTTCTTCGAGTTCAAGGCGGCGTGGCGTTACGAGGTGATTCCGCACGGATTGCTGGACCTGGCGGCGCTGGGGGCGGCGGTGCTGCTGGCCTGGCGGAGCCAGCGCGACGATCGCCTGGTCACGGTGCTGATGTGGCTGCTGGCGTTCGCGGGGCTGTGGCTCGCGATGCTGTCGCCGCCCATGACCCACGATCGCAGCGGCGCGGTCGGGACCGCGCCCGCCGGTGCGATGCCCTGGCCATCCGTGCTCATGCTGATCCTGGCGGGGACGCTGACCGGCTTTACCTGCCTGGAGGGGCTGCGGATACAGAGGCGGCGGGTGCGGGCGTGGCCGAATCACCTGATCAATCTCACCTCGCCGCCCCGGTCCTGGCGCGGTTTCCGATACAGTGCGGGCATTATCGGCGTGCTGGTGCTGGTGCTGGCCTGCGTGCTGATCGGGTTTCCGCGGACCACGTGGGGGGCGGTCCCGGCGGGCCTCTCGCTGCTGATCCTGGCCTCGCGGCGATGGAACGAGAACCTGGCCGACGCGGGCCTGGCGTTGATCACCATTGGCGTGGTCGCGTTCTTCATTCAACTGGCCCCTCCCAGCGGCCGGGCGCCCACCTATGCGGAGCACTTCTGCCGGGCGATGGTGGGGCTGACGGTGATGGCGTTTATCTGGCACTGGCTGGCCGGCGTGTGGGTCCAGCAGCTCGACAACCGGAAGGCCTGGACCACCACGGGCCGGATGATCCGCACTGCCCAGCGGGTGGGCTACCTGGTGGCCGCCACGGCGGTGCTGATCGGGTTTCAACTGGCCCTCTGGCCGCGGTCGGAGTACGTCACCGAGACTGATGACAGCCTGGCCAGGTGGATCTGGGGGCTGGGCGGCTACACCCTGCTGGTGCTGATGCTGACCTTTGCGTCGGTGCGGACGGGCAAGGCGACGCTGGGCTACCTGGTGCTGTTTACGCTGCTGGCGATGGCGACGTTCGTCGGGGTTCGGGCCCCGGCGGGCCCGGAGCTGCAGTGGTGGCGGTATCACTGGCCGGCGGTGCTGCCGGTGATCGGCCTGGTATCGGTGGTGCTGTCGGCGTTGAGCCGGAAGACGCGCCACGGGGCGGCCTTCACCGAGCCGCTGCTGATCGGCGGGGTGCTGCTGATCCCGATGTCAGCGCTGGCGGGAGTGGCCTTCGGCGATCCCAGCGGGCTGAACATCGCCCCTGGCGCCATCGCCGCCACGTTTTACCTCCTTTCCGCGGTTTACCTGCTGGCCGCGTTCGTGCCCGGGCCGCGGACCTTCCTGATGCTGTCGGCGATCCTGGCGCTGGTGGGGGTCTGGCACCAGTTGTGAGCGGGGTCCGCGCGGATCGCCTCTGGTCCGGCAGGGTGGGCCGCGCCCACCAAGCCACCTGTAAACAGCAAATGGTGGGACGGCCCACCCTATGGGTTTGGTTCGACGACCATGACCGGGGATGCGGCGGGACCGCGGGCCGGTCGCAGCGAGGCGATCAGGGCCAGGCCGGTGATGAACAGCACGGCCGCGGGGATGAGGATGTGGGCGGGGAGATGGGCCGGGGTGGATGCTTCCTGCAACGCTTCCGGGGGCAGGCGGAGCCAGCCTTGCAGGGTTTCACTGGTGCCGATGAGTACGGCGAGACTGTTGTGCAGGATGTGGAAGAGGATACCCGGCAGGAGCGAACGGCTCTGCCAGCAGACGTAGCCCAGCAGGGCGCCCAGCAGGAAGGTCACCGGTACGCGGTCAAGAATGAAGTGGAAGCCGCCGAAGATCAGCGCGGCCAGCAGGATCGCCGGCCACTTGCGCAGCCCGGTGGACAGCCCGCTGAGGAGGAAGCCGCGGAAGAGGAATTCCTCGGTGAGGCCCGGGATCACGCCGAGCAGCAGCACGATCAGCCACGGCGAAACACCGGACAGTTCCTGGCCGATCAACTGACCAGCCTTCTGCAGCGCTTCCGACGGCGGCATGACCCGGGATTGCAGGGTGAAGAACTCCTGGGCCAGGGCCCAACTGGCCGCGGCCATCATCAGGACGGCCAGCCAGCAGCGCAGCGGGGGCCAGCGCAGGCGGAAGGTTTCCCGGGGGTTGAGCTTCAGGAACAGCGCCAGCCCCAGCGGCGCCAGGACGAACAGCCCGGCGAACTGTATCACCGCCAGCCAGGCCAGCATGCTCACGAAGCCGCCGCCGGCGACTTGCAGCAGTGACTGGAGGTAAAAGCATCCGGGAAACAGCAGGGCGGCGACCAGCAGGGCCTGGGACGCCGAGGGGGCGGAACGGGGCCTGAAGTAGCGGCGCTGGAAAAGCGTCTTGTACGAGCCGCTGTCCACGAACAGCACCGCCTCCTGGCCGAAGAGGCGGGCGGCGACGGCCACCGCGGCGGCGGCATACAGGCTGGTGGAGAGCAGGACCACGGCCACCTGGGTCCAGGTGAAGGTCTGCTGGAACACCTCGCGGGTCAGCAGGACCATGTTGCCCACCGGCAGGACCATGAGCACGCCCTGCAGCCGCGTGCTGGGCAGGGTCACCGCGACGGCCGGAATCAGGGCGCAGATGATCACCGGCATGACGTAGTTCTGGGCTTCCTTGAAGGTGCGGGCGAAGCTGGCGACGGCGATGAGGATCGCGGAGAAGAGCAGGGCGAAGGGGATCATGCAGACGAAGATGATGGGCAGGGCGAACACGGGAAACTCGATGGGCATCTCGGTGGTGATGGCCTGGGTCAGGCCGCCGAAGTGCATGGTGGCGCCGACGCAGGCGGCGTTGAGCGTCGCGGCGATGAGCCCGATGGTGGCGACGGTGAGGAACTTGCCGGCGATGAGGTGGAGCACGGGGACGGGGGTGGCCATCAGGGCTTCGAGCGTGCCGCGCTCGCGCTCGCCGGCGGTGAGGTCGATGGCGGGGTAGACGGCCGCGGTGATGGTCATCAGCACCAGGATGATGGGCACGATCTGGCCCAGGGCCCAGCCGCCGCGCTGTTCCTCGGTGGCGGTGGAGACGGTGTTGATGTTCAGCGGGTTGAGCAGAGCGTCCACGCCGGCGGGGCCTCCGCCGGTGCGCGGATCGGGCGCGATCATCCGGGCCAGGCTCTCGCGGGTGAGCCGGCCGGCGAAATCGCGCAGGATCTGGCTGAACTGTTCCATGGCCGTGCGGCTGTTGATGTCCACCTCGTTGTATATGAGCTGCACGTCGAAGTGCGGCGGGAGGTGCAGACGGTGGGGCATTTGCACGGTGACGACCGCCTGCAGGTGAACCTGATCCTGCCAGGCATGGGGCGGCGTGTTGCCGACGCGGACCTCGAAGCGGGGCCGGCCATCGGGCGCGGCGGCGTCGCCCGCCTGGGTGGAAGCGGGGTCGGGCCGGACGGTGTCGATCATCTCGCGAAGCAGCGCGGCGTTGTCTTCGTCGGATGTCTCGATGATGAACTTCTGGCTGCGCAGGCGGACCTGTTCGCTCTCGGCGGCGCGGACGAAGCCGAGCATGAGGGCCGGATAGAGCACCACCGGGATGACGATCATGGCCAGCAGCGTCCGCCGGTCGCGGAGGATCTCGAGAAGCTCCTTGCGGTAGATGACCCAGACCCGGCCGGTGGACATCATGCATCCTCCGGAGGGGCATCGGGCGGCTCAACATCCGATGCGGGCCCGGCCGGCGTCAGCATGGCCGGTGGTGGGGTCGACGGCTCGGCGATCTGCAGGAACATCTCGGTCAGCCGCAGACAGCCGGTGGCGGCCTGCAACTCGGGCAGGCTGCCTTCGGCGACGAGCCTCCCCTGATGGAGCAGGCCGACGCGGTCGCAGAGGGCCTCGGCCTCATCGAGGTAGTGGGTGCTGAGCAGGACGGCTTTGCCGTTGGCCTTCTCGCGGCGGATGAAGTCGAGGATGACGCGGTTGGTGAGCACGTCGAGCCCGAGGGTGGGCTCGTCGAGGATGAGCACGGGAGGATCGGCGATGAGGGCCCGGGCGATGTTGGTGCGCTGTTTCTGGCCGGTGGAGAGGGCCCCGCAGCGGAGGTCGGCGAAGTCGCTCATGCCCAGCATGGCGATCAGCTCATCGACGCGCTGCTTGGCCACGCGCGGACTCATGCCGTGCAGTTCGGCGAAGTAGGGCAGCAGTTCGCGCGGGCTGAGCCGCTGGTAGAGGCCGGTGTTGGCGGTGAGGAAGCCGATGGACCGCTTGGCGCTGGAGGGATCCTCGGCGACGTCGATGCCGTTGATCAGCACGCGCCCCGATGTCGGGGGGATCAGCCCGGAGAGGATGCGCAGGGTGGTGGTCTTGCCGGCGCCGTTGGGGCCGAGCAGGCCGTAGATCTCGCCGGCGGCGACGTGGAAACTCAACCCCGCGACGGCCCGCTTCTCAGGGCCGGTGGCGGTGGGAAACTCCTTGACCAGATCGTCGACTTGGACCAGCGGGTTGTGCAAGAGCATTCGATTCCGGTTGCCGGGCGGATCGCGCAGGCGGCGCGTGTGTCTCCGCGTTGCTGGTGGTGCTTACGTCCTGGAATCGCCGCGGTTCTGATCAGCCCGCGCCGCCGCCTCGTCGGCCGCGGCGGCATGGGCGGCATCGAGCCGCCGAAACATCTTCTTCACGTCGAAGAACCCGCCGATGGTGATGGCCACCGCGAGCCCGAAGTACAGGCCCAGGGCGATATAGACCACGTACTGCCAGATAAGGGCCCAGCCGGTCATGCGTCACCTCCGGAAGGATGTGATCTGTCCGATGCATCGTCCGTCGCGTAGGGAGCGGATGCGGCGGCGCTGCCGATCAGGACCGGCCCCGGTGAGGATCCCGGCACCGCGGCACCGCCGGGCTCTGTCCGGCCGCCGCTGATCAGGGAGCCGAGGATCATGCACGCGATGGCCAGCGGGAAACTGATCACGCCGGTGACCGGATCGGTCATGAATTCGTTCACCTGGCCGACCACCGGCGGGACGGTCCAGTCATTGGTTGTGCACACCAGTTGCCAGATGCGTCCCGAGAGGTAGACGAAACCGGGCAGGGCCCCACCAAGCAGGCCGAGATAGGCACCGGTGCGGTTGGCGCCGCGCCAGTAGAGCCCCAGAGCCACCAGGGACATCGAGCCCGCGACGTACATGGTTCCGGTGACGCCGAGATAGCCCCACACGGTGTCCTTGACCTCGAACCACAGCCCCCAGATGAGCAGGAACGCGCCCAGGCAGAGGATGAAGAACCGCGTGATCCAGATGCGTGCGCGCTGGCGGATGGAGATGCCCAGCAGGCCGGCGATGGGGACCAGCAGATCCTCGGTGAGCACGCCGCTCCAGGCCAGCAGGTAGCTGGAATGGGTGGACATCAGCGCCGCCAGCATGCCCGCGAGCATGAAACCCACCAGGATGTTGGGCAATCGCGAAAGCAGCAGGGGCATGCCGTCCAGCGTGTGGTTGGCCGACAGGTCGCTGAAATCCCCGGGAGAGAGGGTGCTGCTGAGGTACGCGATGGCGGCGACACCCCAGAGCATGGGGATCACGGCCCGGCCGAAGAAGTTGAACGCGGTGAAGATCCACATGATGCGGGCGGTGCGCGGCGAGTCGGTGGCCGCGGTGCGGAAGGCCTGGGTCTGCCAGGTGTTGGTGCCCAGCCAGTGCATGGACTGCCAGATGATCCACAGGGCGCCCATGCCCAATGCTCCCTGGGTGACCAGGGGATTCAGACCGTAATCGGGACGATGGGTCCGAACGGCGTCGACGATACCGCCGAGCCCGTTCACCTGCGGCTGTTCGAGGATCCACCAGGTGGTCAGGCCCATGCCGACGGTGAGCACGATGAACTGGACATAATCGGTGAGGACGACCGAGACCATGCCGCCGAGCAGCGTGTACAGCAGCACCAGGGCCAGCAGGACGGACATCACCAGGTTGATGCTGGAGACATGATATACGGCGCTGCCCGCGGCCACGGCGCCGCCCGGGTCCATGAGCGCGTTGCTGGCCTGGCCGAGCTGGACGTAGAGATCCGGGATGCCGGTGATCAGGCGGATGAACTTGGCCTCGATGCGGAGGAAGATGCCGTAGTTGAGGATGCCGGCGGTAGCGATGATGAAGCCGCCGAGAATGCGGACGCCGCGCCCGTAGCGCTGTTGGTAGTACTCCGCGACGGTGGCGGCGCCGCTGCGGCGGAGGCCGCTGACCATGAATCCGGTGACGCCGACGAAGAGGGTGGTGGCCAGGGCGATCACGCCGAGGATCATGGCGGAGAAGCCGTTCTTGAAGCCCATCTCGGCCATGTACATGACCGTGATGAGGCCCATCTCGGTGGCGGTCAGGGTGGCGGTGGCCAGCCAGATGGAGAGCGTGCGCCCGGCGAGGAGGAAGTCGGACTGGCCGAGAACGTACTTGCGGCAGAGGAAACCGGGAATGGTGGCCAGCAGCAGGTAGGCCCCGACGATCCACCAGTCCACGGCAGCGAAAGCCAGCATCATGAATCACCCAGGGATCCGCGAGTGACCGGACAACACGGGGGCATTATGCGTTCGGCGGGCGGGGGTGTCCACTCCCGGCGGGCAGTGATAAGTCATGCGTGGGGGGCGATGGGGGCGCGGCGGCGGGATCACATGCGGCTGACGTCGCGGTCGGATTGCTGCTGCCGCTGGGTGGCCTTGCGGAGGGTCCGCTGCTCGCGCCAGTTCAGGCTCTGCATGCCTTCGCGGGAGACCTTTTCGAGAATGCGGTCGACCTCGGCCCGCTCGGCGGCGAGTTTCTTCTGCTTCTTCTCCCAGGCGCCCCTGTTGGGGTTGGGCGATCCGCTGCCGGAACCGGGCAGCAGCGTGATGCCCCTGCCGCCGCCGAATCGCACGGTGGGCATGATGCCCCAGGCGTAGAAGACGCCCAGCCCGGCGACCGCGCCGGTGATGTGACAGATCTCCCCGCCCAGGTTGTCGATTCGCCCGGGCGTCAGCAGGCTGAGCAGCAGGATGGCCAGCACGATGAGTCCGAACACCCGAATGGGCACCGGAAAGATGAACAGGATCACCTGGATATGGGGGAAGAAGATGACCGCCGCCAGGAGCAGACCATAGACCGCCCCGCTGGCCCCGACCAGGGGAACTTCGCGGTAGATCGGCGAGAACGCCGAGAGCAGCAGGTAGCCCACGCCGCCGATGATGCCGCAGATGCCGTAGAACTGGAGGAACCGGTCACGACCGAAGACTCGCTCGAACTCGGTACCGAAGATGTACAGGCCGATCATGTTCATGAGCAGGTGCATCACGCCCGAATGCATGAACATGTAGCTGAGGGGCTGCCAGAAGAACAGGGACTTGATGCCGCCCAGGCTCAGCCCGAGGTACTCGTAGAGGTTGCCGGTCATGACGTGCTGGCTGAGCAGGTCGACGAAAAACATGGCCACGTTGGCGACGATGATCCAGACGACGGCCGTGGAAGGCTTGCGGAACTGGATGCGGATCTCGGGTTGCTCATCTCCCCCGGCGTAGGAACGATCGCGCCAGCTCATCGGCCCCTCGCTTGCTGATGTCGGTAAAGGTGGAGGGCGGCGATGGTTTTGCCATCGATGATCGCGCCGCCGGCGGTCATCTCCAGGGCCTCGTCGAGGGCGATGATCTCGACCCGGATCTGCTCGGTGGGCTCCAGCTTCTGTTCGGTTTTGGTCAGGCCGGTGGCGACGAAGGCGTGCATCAGTTCGGTGCAGAACCCGGGGCAGGTCACGTAGCTCGCCAGCGGGGTCAGCTTCGAGGCGACGTAGCCGGTTTCCTCCTCCAGCTCGCGGGCGGCGCAGTCGATGGGCGGCTCGGGAGGCTCCATGGTCCCGGCCGGAAGCTCGAGGAGCTCCTGCCCGACGGCGAAGCGGTAATTGCGGATCATGACAATGCGATCGTCATCCAGGACGGGCAGGATGAGCACCGCCCCGGGATGAATGACCATCTCGCGGCGAACCATGCCCCGCCCGGGGACGTTGTATTCCCGCCGGACGACGGTGAACTTGGCGGAGGTCAGTACCGTTTCGTCGTTCATGGATGGGTCCGTTGTTCCAGGTGCCCCTGCGAGGCGGGCTTGGCCAATGGGCGGATTATAAGGTGGTTGGCGGGCCGAACAAAGCCGCCGCCTTGTCGTGCGGTCGGGACGGTCCTATATTAGGCCCTCCCGGGCAGGACGCGACGGTTTCGGCGGGCAGGCGGGCCTGCCTCTCTATCCGAGCCGCGACCGTGATGGAGCGGTGGCGGGATGATCGTTTCCTCGCGGTCATGGCCGGGACAACGCGGAAGAGATCCTTCGCAGGCGGCATCGTTGACCACGCGCATCGCCATCATGGGCTCCACCGGCTCCGTCGGCACCAGTACGGTGGACGCGGTCGGGGCGCTCGGCGATGACTACCGGATCACCGGCCTGGCCGCCCGCCGCCGCTGGCGGGATCTCGCCGAGCAGACCGCGGCGCTGCGTCCGTCCGCGGTGGCGGTGGCTGAACCGGCCTCGGCGGCCGAGATTCGGCCTTTGCTGAACGGGTCGACCGAGCTGCTGGTCGGCCCGGAAGGGCTGGTCGAGCTAGCCCGCCGGGATGACAACGACCTGGTGGTGGCGGCGATCGTGGGGGCGGCGGGCCTGGCGTCGACCATCGCGGCCGTGGAAGCCGGCAAGCGCGTGGGGCTGGCCAACAAGGAGGCGCTGGTGGTCGCCGGGTCGATCATCGTGCCGCTGGCCAGGCGAACCGGTGCGGAGCTGCTGCCGATCGACAGCGAGCATTCGGCGATCTGGCAGTCCATGGCCGCCGGGCGCCGGGACGAGGTCCACAAGGTGTACCTGACCGCCAGCGGAGGGCCGTTCCGCAACTGGTCGGCGGAGCAGATGGCCGAGGCGACGCTGGAGAACGCCCTTAACCACCCGACGTGGAACATGGGCCCGAAGATCACCATCGACTCGGCGACGATGATGAACAAGGCGCTGGAGATCATCGAGGCGTGCTGGCTTTTCGGTCTCGATCCGGACGACGTTGAAGTCTTAATACACCCGGAGTCGATCATTCACTCGATGGTCGAGTTCTGCGACGGGTCGGTGGTGGCCCAACTGGGCACGCCCGACATGCGCACGCCGATTCAGTATGCGTTGACCTACCCGCAGCGGCGGGAGGGGTGTGCCCCGCGACTGGATTTTCGGGCATTGCGGCGGCTGAACTTTGAGCCGCCGGATATGGAGCGTTTTCCGGCTTTGCGGCTGGGCTATCAAGTGGCCAAAGCCGGAGGCACCGCCGGGGCGGTGTTCAACGCCGCCAACGAGGCCGCCGTCGAGCTGTTCCGCCAGGAACGGATCGGCTTTGGCCGTATCGTACCATTGATCGAACATGTGCTGGAGCGGCATAAAGTCCGGACGGATCCGGACTTGCAGGCCCTCCTGGAGGCCGACGCCTGGGCGCGGCACGAGGTAGCTGAATGTCTGACCTGTTGATGGACGCGTCCGTGGCCGGCTCGCTCGCGGGGATCGGCGACTTTTTCCGCAGCACGGGCAACTACCTGCTGATCTTCGCGGGCTTCTCGCTGGTGATCTTCTTCCACGAGCTGGGGCACTTCATGGCCGCCAAGGCGTTCGACGTGCGCGTCGAGCGGTTCGCGGTCGGGTTCGGGAAGGCGCTTTGCTCGTGGCGCAAGGGGCTGGGGTTCCGCATGGGGTCCGGGCAGGAGGAGTACAGGAAGCGGCTCACCGATCACGTCAGCAGTCATCGCAAGGCGGACGCCGCCGGCGAGGATCAGGCCGAGCCCACTGATATGGAGCTGGCCGAGGCCGCCCGGAAGCTCGGGCTCGGCGAAACGGAATACTGCTTCAACGTCCTGCCCCTGGGCGGCTACGTGAAGATGCTCGGGCAGGAGGATTTCGAGATCGACAAGAGCGGCGAGATGGCCGTCAAGGAGGATCCGCGGGCGTTCACCCACAAGCCGGTCTGGCAGCGAATGATCATCGTCTCCGCGGGCGTGACCATGAACCTGATCTTCGCCGCGGTGGTGTTCATGATGGCGTTCATGATCGGGGTGGAGAATCCGCCGGCCGAGGTGGGCTACGTGATCATGGACACGCCGGCATACCGGGTGGGCCTGCGGCCGGGGGACGTGATCACCGAGGTGAACGGCACGCCCATCTCCGACTACTACGACCTGAAATCATCGATTCTGCTGGCTGACCCGGACGAGCCGGTGCGGATCACCTACCTGCGCAAGGGCGCCGACGGCCAACAGGTCGAAGAGCAGGTGGAAACCTACGCCGAGCAGTCGATCGAGGAGGGCATGCTGCAGCTCGGCGTGGCACCGCCCATGACCAACGAGGTCATCGCGGTGGTCGAACGCCCCGATCTTCCGGATGACCAGAAGATCCTGCCCGGGGACACCCTGGTGTCGGTCAACGGCGAGCCCGCGAAGGATTTTCTGCACGTGCTGACGGAGGTGACGCGCGGGCGCGGGCGCCCGGTGGCGGTCACGGTTGAACGTCCGGCAAAGACCAGGGGCGGCCAGCCGACCACGCTGAGCGTGCCGCAGCGGGCATCGATCCGCTTCATTGAGGCCGCGGAGAAGGAGGGTCGTGGCGGACACCTGCTGGGGCTGCTGCCGCGCACCAGGGTGCGGGCGGTTGAGCCGGGCACGCCGGCGGATGAGGCCGGTTTGCGGGGTGATGACGTTATCGTCCGCTTCGGCAACCAGGACTCGCCGACGAACGACGAAATCGTCAAGATCATCACCGACAACGGCGAGAAGCCGATCAGCATGTCGGTGCTGCGGAAGGACAAGGAGGGCCGCGAAGAACTCCTGCAACTCACGGTGACGCCGCGGGTGAAGCGGACGCTGGGGCTGTTCGGTTCCGGCCCGCCGAAGATCGGGGCCAGCATCAGCGGTGTCGAGACGGATCGGGTGGTGGTCGCGGACGTGATCGCGGACATGCCGGGGGGGCTGAAGACGCCCGCCGCCGCGATCCGCGAGAGCCTGCCGCGCGGAGCGGTGATCACCAGGGTCGATGACGAGCCGGTCGCGAACTGGCTGGACCTGATCGACCGCTTCATCGCCGCCGGAGGCAAGGACGTCAAACTGAGCTGGCGTTACGGGGAGCAGCCGGAGACCAGCGGGACCATCCACGTTCCCTCGACGCTGGGCACGGCCGACACCTTCACGCTGCCCCCTGACCAGGCCATCATCAAGATCGCCGGAAAGAAATACGCTGATGAAGAGATCGTGGGCGACCGCCCGGTTGCCTACCCCGTGCAGAGCTGGCGCGGGGCCCAGAGCGTGCTGAAGGAGCACCTTGGCGAGGAGGTAAAGATCGAATACGGCTCCATGCTGGGCGGGAAGCCGAACGTGGTCACCGTGAAGGTCACGCCCGAGATGCTCGACACCTGGGTGCAGCGGGTGACCTATGAGTACCTCCAGGAGATCAACGGCAAGCCGGTGATGCGCAAGGTGCAGGTGTCCAATCCCATCGCGGCCATGGGCATCGGGCTGCGCAAGACCTACCACTTCATCGAGCAGGTTTATGTGATGATCCAGCGGATGGTCATCCAGCGGACGGTGGGGCTGGACCAGGTGTCCGGCCCGGTGGGCATCGTCAAGGTGGGCAGCCAGATGGCCGAGCAGGGCTGGGGCAAGCTGCTGTACTACCTGGCGATGATCTCGGCGAACCTGGCGGTGCTGAACTTCCTGCCGATGCCGATCGT
>CAYVVX010000083.1:0-4922 GCA_964455315.1 uncultured Planctomycetales bacterium
GTGGCCGGTGCCTGCCCGGGCTTGGTCTCAGTCCGTGCCCGCGGGTATGATTCGGACGTCAGCGCACAGGGTGGCAACGCGGTTCGCATGGGCACGAAGGAGTGCGTCCAGATGAACAACGACCGGACGGATCGAACTCACCGGGGGCTGATCCTCCCAGGGCATTGTCAGGCTCCGACGCGGAAGACGCGGATGATCGCGATGATGACCGTGCTCATGCCGGCGATGTCGCTGATCGGGCCGGCCCTGGCCCTCACGCCGGCCGCTCATGCCTTCGATCGCGAGGCCGAACTGCGCCGCGCCGTCGCCTGGCAGGCGGCGCTCGAAAACGTCGGCTTCTCTCCTGGCCTGATCGACGGCAAAATCGGCCCCAAGACCGAGCTGGCCACCCGCGAGTTCCAGCGCGTGCGCGGCCTGCCCACCACCGGGCAGCTCGACGACAGGACCGCGGCCGCGCTGAAGGTCGATCCCGAGCGGGTGCTGGGTCGCTACACGATCACCGCCAATGACCTGGCCGAGATCGGGCCCAACCCGTCGAGCTGGCTGGCCAAGAGCAAGCTGAGCCGCATCGGCCACGAGGCGCTGATCAACGTGATCGGCGAGCGATTCAAGTGCGCGACCCATCTGCTGGAGACGCTCAACCCCGGGCGCAGCATCAACGCGCTGAAGGCCGGCGACCAGGTGATCGTGCCGCTGACCACCGAGATGGCTTCGACGCCCCGCGGCGCAAAGCTGGAAGTCAACCTCTCCGAGAAGGTCATCCGCGTGATCGGCCCGGATAACAAGCTGCTGGCCTTGTTCCACTGCTCGATCGCCGCGAACAGGTCCAAGCGCCCGTCCGGCTCGGCCAGGGTCACGGTCATCGCCGAGAACCCGACCTACAAGTACGACCCCAGGGTGTGGCCGGAAGTGAAGGAGAAAGTGCCCGGGGTGATCTTCATCCCGCCGGGCCCGCGGAACCCGGTGGGCCGCTGCTGGATCGGGCTGAGCCTGCCCGGCTACGGCATGCACGGCACGCCCAACCCGGATCTGATCGGCAAGACCGGCTCGCACGGCTGCTTCCGGCTGACCAACTGGGACGCGCAGCGGCTGGCGAAGATGGTCGAGGTGGGCACGCCGGTGCGGTTCACCGACAGCTCCGATGTCCAGGTGGCGAGCTCGGGCCGGTGAGCCTGGGGGTCATCTTCGATTTTGACGGGACGCTGGCCGATACGCTGCCGGACATCACCAACGCGGTCAACGCGGGGTTAACCCACTTCGGCATGGAGGCCCAGCCGCGCTCGGCCGTGCGCGACTGGATTGGAGAGGGCTTACCCACCCTGTGCCAGCGGGCCCTGCGCGGAGCTGCCGGCATTCCGATCGACGAGATGGTCAAGGTGGTGACCACCCACTACGGGCGGCATCGCCTGGACGAGACCGCGCCCTTCGCCGGCGTGCCCGAACTGCTCGATGAGCTCACCCGCCGCGGCATCCCCATCGCCATCCTGACCAACAAGCCGCACGACCACACCATCGCCATGACCGCGAAGCTGTTCGCCCGCTGGCCCTTCACCGCGGTGGAAGGCTACCGCGTCGAGGACCGCCGCAAGCCCGACCCGCGCACCGCGCTGGAGATCATCGCCGGCATGGGGCTCACGCCCGATCGGGTGATGATGGTGGGCGACTCCTTCACCGACATGGAGACGGCGGTGAACGCAGGCATGATCCCCGTCGGAGCGACCTGGGGCTACCGCGCCCGCCACGAACTCATCGAAGCCGGCGCCCGACACCTGATCGACGAGCCCGGAGCCTTGCTCACGTTAATCTGATTGGGAGCGCCGGGTGATGCTTGGGGGCCATCTCGCCGCGGGGTCTGCATAGACGTTGCGGCGCGGTCTCCGGTAGCATGCCGGCCATGTTTCGGGCCGTGGCGTTAGTGGTGGTGGCGTTGCTGGTGGGCGTGGGCGCGTGGCTGGGCCGCCCGGATCCGCGGTTCTTCTCCGAACAGATCGTCCGCAAGAAGGTGCTGCCCGACATCGAGGCGCTGGTTCCAAGCGAAAAGCCCGCGCCGCTGGTGCGTGTGGCGATCGACCCGACCACGCCGGAAATCGCCCGCAACGCGCTGACCAGCAGGGAGATCGAAGGCGTCACCTGGTTGCCGCGGGATACGGCAACGGACGCGGATCATGTCGTTCACCTGGCCCTGGACAGCGCGCCGCACAGCGTGACCCTGACCTGGTCGCTCGATGATGACGTCGCCCGAGTGGCGAGCTTTCGAGCCTGGTCCATCCTGCCGCCGCTGCTGGCCATCGTCTGCGCCATCGCTCTGCGCCGCGTGGTGCTCAGCCTCATCCTGGGCATCATCGCCGGCGGCATCGTCGCCATGTGGCCGGTGACACACAACCCGTTCGCCGGGGCATGGCACGCGGCCAGCGAGTACTTCCTCCGTAAGGCCGTGCTCGGTGACTTCCGCCTGGAGGTGATCGGCTTCGTGCTGCTGATCAGCGGGACGGTCGGCGTCGCCCAGCAGGCCGGGGGCATCGCCGGTCTGATCGAGATCATCATCCGCTTCTGCCGCACGCGGCGGTCGGCGCGGGTCGGCACGGTGGCCGCGGGGATGGCCATCTTCTTCGACGACTACTTGAACTGCATCATCGTGGGCAACGCCCTCCGCCCGCTGACCGACCGCTACGGCATCAGCCGGGCCAAGCTGGCGTATTTCGTGGATTCGACGGCGGCGCCGATCGCGGGATTGTCGGTGGTGTCGACCTGGATCGCGTTCGAGCTGATGCAGATCCGCGACGGGCTGCACAACGCGGACCTGGGGATCGAACCTCTGCAGATGTTCCTCAGTTCGCTGCCGTACCGATTCTACTGCCTGCTGACGCTGGTGTTCGTGATGGCGAACGCGTGGATGGGGCGCGATTTCGGGCCGATGCTCGTGGCGGAGCGGAAGGCGGCGGCCGGCGAGGGGTCGGGCGGCCAGGGCGGCGCGGGCGCGGTCGAGCACATCGGCGCCCCGCGGGCGCGATACGCGGTGCTGCCCATCGGGATGACGCTGGTGGGAATCATGTTCGGGCTGTGGTGGACGGGCAGCGGCAAGGTCGGCGACGACGTGCTGAGCGGGCAGGGATTGATGGTGTACCTGCAGCAGGTGCTGGGCAATGCCAACTCGACCCGGTCGTTCTTCCTCGCTTCGTTGGGCGGGTTTTCGCTGGCCTGGGCGATGGCGCTGCTGAGCGGGGTGCTGACCGCGCGGCAGGCCCTGCGGGCATCGCTGATCAGCATGAGAGCCATCTCCATCGCGGTGGTGATCCTGCTGCTGGCCTGGTCGATCGGGGCGGCCTGCCAGGACGTGGGCACGGCCAGCTACCTGGTGGCGCTGTTCAAGCAGGTGATCCGGCCGGAGGTGTTCTCGCTGCTGGTATTCGCCATTGCGGGCCTGGTGGCCTTCGCGACCGGGTCGTCGTACAGCACGATGGCGATCCTGCTGCCCAACCTGGTGCCGCTGGCCCTGGCGGTGGGCGAGCAGGGCGGCATGGGTGGGATCGCCCTGGTGACCATGTCGGTGGGGGCGGTGCTGGAGGGTGCGATCTTCGGGGATCACTGTTCGCCGATCTCGGACACCACCATCCTGTCGGCGCTCTCGTCGGGCTGCGGACTGATGGAGCACGTGCGGACGCAGTTGCCCTACGCGGCGATGACCATGGCGGTGGCGGCGGTGTGCGGGTATGTGCCGGTGGGGCAGGGGGTGCCGGTGTGGGTGTGTCTGCCGGTGGGGGCGGTGGTGGTGGTGGGCCTGGTGAGACTGGTGGGGAAGAGGACGGATGGGAAAGTGGGAAGTGAGAAGTGAGAAAGGGCGGCTTGCCGCGCGCGGGCGTTGCTCGCAGAATGGCGGTGGGGTGAGGGAATCGAGACCAGTCACTCGGCATGACTTTGGAGGTGCAACTGTGGCGGATCATCAAAGCTTGATTCATCGGCTTCTTCATGTCGCATCGGCTCTCGCCATCGTGTGCTCGGCCGCCGTGCAATCGCCGGCTCAAGAGGCGCCGGCAGCTGTGACGCTGTATGTTGCCGTGGACGGGAAGGCGGGGGCGTCGGGGATGGCGCCGACGGACGATGGCAAGGACGGGCCGCTGCCGACCATCCAGGCGGCGCGGGATCTGATCCGGGCCAGGCGGAAGGCGGACCAGTGGAAGAATGTGCCCGTCACCGTGTCCATTCGCGGGGGGACGCACTTCCTGAAGGAGGTGCTGAACTTCGAGGCGATCGACGGCGGCAGCAAGGATCACGCGGTGACTTATGCGGCGTACCGGGATGAGAAGCCGGTGCTCAGTGCGGGAGTGCCCATCAGCGGGTTCGAGCCGGCGGAGTTGAACGGGCAGAAAGTCTGGACAACGACCATCCCGGAGGTGAAGGCGGGCGAATGGTACTTCACGCAGCTCTTCGTGAACGGACAGCGGCGTCCGCGGACGCGCCTTCCCAGGGAAGGCTTCTACAACTTCACCGGACTTCCCACGGCGCCGCAGGGCACACCCTGGAACAAGGGACAGGACCACGCCAACTTCAAGGCCGGCGATCTGAAGCCCTGGAAGCACCTCGGCGACGTCGAAGTCGTCGCGATGATGTTGTGGATTGAGTCGCACCTGCCCATCGCCTCGGTGGACGAGTCCGCCAACCTGGTCAAGTTCGGCAAGCAGAGCGTTTTTCGCCTGACCAGCAGCCACGCGCAGGGTGACTATTCGCAGTACTACGTGCTCAACGTGATGGAGGCGCTGGACGAGCCGGGCGAGTGGTACCTGGAGCGCGCGACCGGCAAGCTGTACTACTACCCCAGGCCGGGAGAGACGCCCGACAACGTGCAGGTCATCGCGGCGCGGCATGCACAGATCATGACCGTCACCGGTAAAGCCGAGGGCAATCAGGCGGTCACCAACCTCGAT
>CAYVVX010000083.1:4932-11859 GCA_964455315.1 uncultured Planctomycetales bacterium
CTGGCAGCTTCCAGCAGATGCGGCCGGCGCGCCGCAGGCGTCCTGGACGGTGCCCGGCGCGGTGTATTTCGAGCGGGCGAACCTGTGCGATATGGACGCCTGCACGGTGACGCAGGCGAGCAACTACGCGGTGGAATTCGGGGCCGGCTGCAACGAGAACAGTGTGAAACACTGCGAGCTGTTCGACCTGGGTGCCGGCGGCGTGAAGCTGGGGCATCAGTCGACGCGGACGACGGTGACCGACTGCGGCATCGGGCCGGGCGGACTGATTCACCACGCGGCCGTGGGGGTGTGGATCGGCAACAGCGGCTACAACACGGTGACGCACAACGACATTCACGACCTGTACTACACCGGCGTGTCGGTGGGCTGGACGTGGGGCTACAGCACCAGCGCGGTCGCGGTGCACAACGCGATCGAATACAACCACATCCACCACATCGGCAAGGCGCTGCTCAGCGACATGGGTGGGATCTACACCCTGGGCAACGCCCCGGGAACGACGCTGCGCTACAACCACATCCATGACATCGAGGGCTACCGCTACGGCGGGTGGGGGTTGTACAACGACGAGGGCTCGACGGGCATCCTGCTGGAGAACAACGTGGTGTACCGCACCACCCACGGCGGGTATCACCAGCACTACGGCAAGCACAACCTGATCCGCAACAACATCTTCGCCTTTGACCGCGATCACCAGGTCGTGCGCACGCGCGAGGAGGAGCACGTGTCGTTTTTCTTCGAGCACAACATCGTCTACTTCAGCCGCGGGGCCCTGTTCGGGAGCAACTGGAACAACGACAGGTTCCGCATGGACTACAACTGCTACTGGCGCACCGACGGCAAGCCGATCGAGTTTCCCAAGTGCACCCTGGAACAGTGGCGGGCCCGCGGGCACGACGTGCATTCGATCATCGCCGATCCGATGTTCGTCGACCCGGAGCATGGCGATTTCACGCTCAAGCCGGGATCGCCGGTGGAGAAGATCGGGTTTGTGCCCATCGACATGAGCAGGATCGGACGGCTGAAGAAATGAGCGGCCGGGTTGCGGGGATAGCGAATTGAACCACAGAGGCACGGAGGTCACAGAGAGAATGAAAGGACGTATGAGCAACCGGAGCACCGGTCATATTCTCTTTGTGCACTCAGTGTCTCTGTGGTTGACTTCCTTCTGCCTTGGCACCATCTGGTAGAACGATTGCATGGCCGGATGTGTTGGCGAGGAATTGAGATGATTTCATTGTGAACTTCCAAGGAGAATCCAGCGTGGGACTTGATCTTCAGGTTGGCAGGTGGAGACGTGCGCCGTTGGGGGGCACGTCGGTTCTCATGGTTGCACTGGTGACAGGTTGCGCGGACAAGGGGGTGATTCGCGATCCGGCGGCGCTGCCGCGGATGGTGATCACTTCGGGGGCGAGTGATTACCAGGTGTATCAGCGCGACGCCAATGGGGTGGCCGAGATCCGGTTGCAGGGCACCTGCGCGCCGAGCGGCGAGGTGTGGGCGTGGGTCATCCAGCATCCGAAGGCGAAGCAGTCGAGTTCGGATCATGCGGTTGGCGTGCAGCGGGTCGGCGATGCCTCCGCGGGGCGCTGGAGCGCCACGATCGGGGGTGTTCCGACAGGGGGGCCGTATGACCTCAATCTGGAGGTTCGCAGCCCATCTCGCGAGGTCTTGGCCGCGGGCGAAGCACATGGATTGCTGGTCGGCGACCTGTGGATTCTCGCCGGCCAGTCCAACATGCAGGGCGTCGGCGATCTGATCGACGTGGAGGAGCCTTCGCCGACGGTGCACATGTTCCGCATGAACGAGCAGTGGCAGGTGGCCGAGGAGCCGCTGCACTACCTGTGGGAGTCGCCCAACCGGGTACATCACCGGCTGCGCAACCCGAAGGTGACCGACGAGGAGATCGAGAAGATCCGCACCGGTCCGCGGGAGAACTGGACCAAGGGGGCGGGTCTGGGGATGCCTTTCGCAAAGGCGATGGTCGAGCGCACCGGAATCCCGGTGGGACTGGTGCCCTGTGCCCACGGCGGGACCAGCATGAAGCAGTGGGATCCCGCCCGGCGCGACGAGGGCGGCGATTCCCTCTACGGGCAGATGGTCAAGCGGTTCAACCTGGTCGGCGGCAGGGTCAGGGGCGTGCTCTGGTACCAGGGCGAGTCGGATGCCAATCCCGAGGCGGCGAAGATCTACAAGGAGGTCATGGCCGCGTTCATCGAGGCGGTGCGCCGGGATTTCGGCGACACGACCCTGCCCTTCTACATGGTCCAGATCAGCCGGGTGGTGGGCATCGCGGCGGACGTGCCGTCGTGGTGCTCGATCCGCGAATCCGAGCGGCAGCTTGGACGGGAGCTTCCGGGCGTGGCCACGGTGTCGGCCATCGACCTGGAGCTGGACGACCTGATCCACATCGGAACGCCGGGGCTCAAGCGGCTGGGGCAGCGGATGGCGCTGATCGCCGATCGCGAGCTGTTCGGCAATCGTGACGTGACCACCGGCCCGCGGCTGGTATCGGCGGCGTTCGCCGACAACGAGCGCAGGGTGATCCGGGTCACGCTGGAGAACGTCAACGGGGCGCTGAGCCCGGCGACGCACATGGGCGGATTCTCGGTGCGGCTGCCCGACGGGAGCGAGCCGGTGGAGTTCTACGACGTACGGGTGGACCCGCAAAGCCCGGCGAGCCTCCTGTGCGAGTCGCCGCAGCCCATCGCCGAGGGGGCCAGCCTGTGGTACGGCTACGGGACCAACCCGTACTGCAACGTGGTGGACGAGCAAGACATGGCCTTGCCGGCGTTCGGGCCGATCCCGCTGCCGGGAAAGTGAGGGTGGCGGGCTAACCTTCCGTGGGGGAGGGGGTCTCAAGTGAGAAGGGAAGCTGCGCGCTGGGTGGGAGACTGGATCGGTTCGCGGTCATGAACGGAGGCTCGTGATGGATCACCGGATGGGCTGGGCGATGGCGTGCTGTGCGGGGCTGGCGATGGGCCTGGGTGCAGGCTGCGCATCGTCTTACAAGGGGGTGGTGGCGGAGCGGGCGCCGCTGAGCGAGCTTTCGCCGGAACTGGAGGGGCTCACCGATCAGAAGATCGAGCTGTACCTCAAGGCCGGGGCCCAGCCGGTGTTTCCGACCTCGCTGGCGGTGGCCAAGCTGGCCGGTGTCACCATGTTTGATCATGGAAACGGGACACGCTCCATGGTCCGGGACTCACGGCAACTCGCGGTGATGCAGCCCGACGAGGCGGAAGGCTGGAAGTCGCTGACCGAGCTGCGGGGGATGACCGGCAAGCCGCTGGTGGACCGGGTGCACATCATCAATTCGCTGCTGGCGTCGGGCGACGCGGATCTGAAGAAGCTGCGCGACGCGGCCGCGATGCTGCATGCGCCGGTGCTGCTGGTGTACATGCAGAATGACGCTTCGGCCAGCGGGGTGAACGACGCGGCCATGGCCTACTGGACCATCGTGGGGCTGTTCACGGTGCCGGGGCACACGGTGGGGCATCATTGCGTGTGCCAGGGGCTGCTGGTGGACACGCGGTCGGGGGCGATCCTGGCCAGCCTGGAGGGGCAGTCGCTGCGCGAGGAGAAGGTGCTGGCGGGGGCGGTGGACATCGCCGCGGGCAGGACCCGGCGGGAGGCCCGGGCGGAGTCGGCGGACAAGCTGCGCGAGGAGTCCCGGCAGGCACTGCGGACGGTGGCGATGCGGGGGCAGTGAGCCGGGCGGATTGCCGGGTGAGGGGGGCGGTCGTATACTACGCGACCCCGTATGCCCGCGACCCGCGGACAACAGCAACAGGACCAAGGAGAAGCTTAGATGCAACCCGAATCCAATCGACGCGACTTTCTGAAGACCTCGGCGCTGGCCGGGGCGGGTTTCTGGGTGGCGACCCGGGAGGGGTTCGCCCAGAGCAACTCGGCCAACGAGAAGGTGAACGTGGCCTGCATCGGCACCGGTGGCATGGGCGGCGGCGACACGCAGGACGTCGCCAACCACGGTCAGAACGTGGTGGCGCTGTGCGACGTGCGGCCCAGCGCGCTGAACGGCATGAAGGAAAAGATGCCCAAGGCCCAGGCGTTCAGCGACTTCCGCAAGATGTTCGACAAGATGGCCAAGGAGATCGACGCGGTCACGGTGAGCACGCCGGACCACACCCACGCGATCGCGGCCATGTGGGCAATCCAGCACGGCAAGCACGTGTTCGTGCAGAAACCGCTGACCCACGACGTGTGGGAGGCGCGGACGCTGAAGGAAGCGGTGGTGCGGCACAAGGTCTGCTCGCAGATGGGCAACCAGGGCACCTCGTCCGACGGGCTGCGCAAGGCGTGCGAGACGGTCTGGTCGGGCCGGATCGGCGCGGTCAAGGAGGTCCACGTGTGGACCAACCGCCCGGTGTGGCCGCAGGGCGTCAACGCGGTGATCAACCTGCCGGTGGTCAAGTCGTCGATGTACGGCGGCGGCGAGGCGAAGACGACGCCGAACGACGTGGACTGGGATCTGTGGCTGGGCACGGCGCCGGAGCGGCTGTACCAGCCCAACTACCAGCCGTTCAACTGGCGCGGCTGGTGGGATTACGGCACCGGGGCGCTGGGCGACATGGCCTGCCACACGGCGAACATGGCTTTCATGGCCTGCAAGCTGGGCTACCCGACGAGCATCGAAGCGGAGATGTCCGAGTACAACTCGGAGACGTTCCCGATGTGGAGCGTGGTGCGCTACGAGTTCCCGGAGCGCGAGGGTCTGCCGCCGCTGAAGTGGACCTGGTACGACGGCGGTTCGGACAAGCCGACCTGGGTCAACAAGAAGCTGAAGGAACTGGCCCACGGGCGGGACATCCCCGGCTCGGGCTCGCTGCTGATCGGCGAGAAGGGCACGCTGTTCTCGCCCAACGATTACGGCGAGGACTGGGTGCTGCTGCCGGACGGGACGCATCGGGATAAGGTGGACGTGGCCCAGACCCTGCCGCGGGCCCACGGCGATCACAAGGGCGAGTGGTTCAAGGCCATCCGGGAGAACAAGCCGGAGATCGCCATGTCCAACTTCAACTACGCCGGGGCGCTGACCGAGACGGTGGTGCTGGGCTGCGTGGCCCTGCGGTTCCCGAACCGCAGGATCGAGTGGGACGGGCCGGGCATGAAGGTGACCAACACCCCCGAGGCCAACAAGTTCCTCAAGCGCGAATACCGCAAGGGCTGGGACTTCCCGGAGTCGGTGGCGTAAGGGAGGTGAGAGGTTGGAAGTGAGAAAGGGTGCTGCCGGAAGGTGGCATCGGCTCGCTGAATGAATGACAATTGATGCCCCGGCGGATCCGTGCGGCTCGCCGGGGCATTGTCATGCGCTGAACACGGTCGCAGGCGGAACCATGGATGTGGCGCCGGTTTCCGACCTGTGCCGCACCGGTGCCTCAGCGGTGGAACGGAGGATGGTACGGCCATGAGCGGGGATGGCGTCGAGCACGTTTCCACGCGCGAGGGATACGACCGCTGGGCGGCGATCTACGACGCGGAGGCGAATCCTCTGGTCGCGGTGGAGGCGCCGCTGGTGGCGGCCCTGCTGGGCGGCGTGCGCGGGTTGAAGGTGGCGGACGTGGGCTGCGGGACCGGACGGCATGCGCTGCGGCTGGCGGCGGAAGGGGCCGATGTGGTGGGGCTGGACTTTGCCGAGGGCATGATCGCCCGGGCCCGGGCCAAGCCCGGCGGCGATCGGGTGCGGTTCATCCGGCATGACCTCAGCCAGCGGCTGCCTCTTACGGATGGCGCGGTGGACCGGGTGGTGTGCGGGCTGGTGCTGGATCATATCGCCGACCTGCGCGGGCTGTTCGCGGAGATGGGACGGATCTGCCGGGCGGATGGCTGCATCGTGGTCTCGGTGATGCATCCGGCGATGATGCTGCGCGGGGTGCAGGCGCGGTTCACCGATCCGCTGACAGGCATGGAGACGCGGCCGGCCAGCGTGGCCAACCAGGTCAGTGATTACGTCCGGGCGGCCCTGGCGGCGGGGCTGCGGATCGTGCACATCAGCGAGCACATGGTCGATGAGGTGTTGGCGGCACGGTCGGAACGGGCGGCGAAGTACCTGGGCTGGCCGATCCTGCTGCTGATGAGTTTGCGGAGCGATGAGGAAGTGATGAGTGCTGAGCGATGAGAGAAGACGAGGAGTGCGGCAACTTTATTGCCGCGCGAGACCGGCACGGTGGGCCGTGCTCACCAGTCTGTGGGATGCGGATCGCTGATCGACGGACGCGTGCGGTGGACAACTTGATGAGGATACGATTATGCATTGGCGCGTGATAGCTTTGTGCGGGTGGATGCTGGCGACGGGGTCGATCGCGGCGGGGCAGGCGACGCGGGAGACGGGTGCCTCCACGAAGCCGGCGGCGGGCTTCCTGGAGGCCAAGACGTGCTTTCAGACCAACGTGGCCTATGACCCGCGGGTGGCGATCGCGGTGGATGCGGTGATCGTGCATCAGCACGGGGCGCCGCTGGATCGACTGAAGTCGATGATCGGCTCGTGGAAGGCGAAGGGTTTTCCGGTCGGGCGGATGTTCTTCGCGGACTCGGATGCGACCAATGCCTATTGGAAGGGGAAATGGGATGGCGAGCCGCATCCGCAGGAGGTGGAGCGGAACGCGAAGGGCGAGGTGGTGATGTGCGCGGGCGTGCGCCCGTACATGCTGCCGACGGAGGGGTGGACGCGACACCTGGAGGAGATGGTGCGGATGAGCGTCGAGGCGGGGGCGGACGCGATCCTGCCGGAGGAGCCGCTGGCTCACGTGTTCAGCGGGCATGAGGAGGCGTTCAAGGCGCTGTGGGAGAAGCGCTACGGGCGGGATTGGGAGCCGGAGAACCGCTCGCCCGAGGCCCGGTACCTGACCGCGCAGCTCAAGGGCGAGCTGTACGCGGAACTGGAGCGGCGGCTCGCTGCGGAGACGC
>CAYVVX010000083.1:11869-12461 GCA_964455315.1 uncultured Planctomycetales bacterium
GGAGCGGACGGGACGGGAGATCCCCTTCGTGGTGCCGATCCACAGCATGTACAGCAACGTCGCGTCGCAACTGGTGGCGCCGCTGGGGACATCGCTGAAGGTCGAGGGCGTGGACGGCTACATCGGGCAGGTGTGGACGGGCCCGGTCAACTGGGCCCTGGCCAACTACGGCGGGGAGGACAAAAGCTTCTTCTCATCGGCGTATTGCCTCTACGACTACTTCGTGGCCCTGGCTTCGGGGACGGGACGCAAGCTGTGGCTGCTCAGCGACCCGGTGGAGGATGATCCCAACCACACCTGGGACGAGTTCGAGCAGTGGTACCGGCACTGCGTGGCGGCGAAGCTGATGTTCGCGGAGGCGGATGCCTTCGAGGTGATGCCCTGGCCGGATCGGATCTTTCTGCCCGGGCACAGCACCGGCGGCGGCGCGCCGGCGCCGGCGCGGTACCGGACCATGCTGCTGTCGGTGATTCAGGCGCTGCAGGAACTGCCGGCCGAGGGCGTATGGTGCGACCGGGAGGGGAAGGCTGATGCATCAGCGATGACGACGGGCGTGGGGGTGGCGGTGTCGGACGGGATGATGGGCGAGGGG
>CAYVVX010000084.1:0-435 GCA_964455315.1 uncultured Planctomycetales bacterium
TTCGGGGCGGCGCTGCGGGTTGAGGCGGTGGACGATCGGTTTGGCGGGCGGCTGGTGTCGCTGGTGGAACTCGCCGGCCACGGGCATCACGGGGGCGGTTCGCCCGAGCTGATCGCGGCGATGTGCGCGCGGGTGGATCAGCAGGCGGCGGCGGTCGATTTCGATCGGGCGGTGGACCTGCACGCCCTGCGGAGACCGGTGGCGGCTGCGGTGATTGCCCTGCTGATCGCGGGTACGGTGGTGGCCGCCCGGCCGGGTCTGGCGGCGACGTGGCTGAAGCGGACATTGAATCCGCTGGGGTCCGCGGCGTGGGCGCGTCGTACAATGATCGTGGGCGTGGACGAAGGCTACAAGATCCGGCGGGGCGATGCGGTGACCGTTGCCGGTTCAGTGCGCGGCGAGGTTCCCTCCACGGGCGAGGTGTCCTGGCGGGTG
>CAYVVX010000084.1:445-8788 GCA_964455315.1 uncultured Planctomycetales bacterium
GGTGAGCGCGCCGTCCGCGGACGGGCGTTCGTCCGGCGGTTCGAAGAGCTTCGACATCCGGCCGGATGGGCGGTTCGAGGTGACCATCGGGCCGCTGACGGAGTCGATCGTGGTGGACCTGGCAGCCGGCGACGCGGTGGCGCCGTCTGTTCCGGTGACGGTGGTGACGCCGCCGGAGCTGGCTTCGATCAAGGCGGTTCATCACTACCCCGTGTTCACCGGGCGCGCGCCGGACGAGGTCCAGTCCGGTGATGTGCGGGCGCTGGTAGGGACGCGCGTCGAGCTGGCGTTCCGCGCCGATCGGCCGGTGGAGCGGGCGGAGATCGTCTTTCTACCGGCGACCCATGGTGTGGTGGACGGGGCCGTCCCCAGCACGACGCAACCGGCGTCGGGCGCGGTCGAGATGAGTTCCCCGCTGGCGGGATCGACGTCGTTCGTGGTCCGTCACCGGGGGCGATACCAGATCGTGCTGCACGACGCCGACGGATTCGCCAGCGACACGCCGGCGACGTTTGTCATCGACCCGGTGGAGAACCAGTTGCCGGAGGTCGCGCTGCGGCGCCCCGGCGGCGAGCATCGGGTGACGCCGGGGACGCGCCTGGGACTGGAGTTCGATGCGTCCGACGACTACGGGGTCACGGAGGCGGCCATTCACTGGAGGAAACGGGCAACCGCGGCAACCGGCGATGATGCGACCATGAACGTGCAGCCGATCCTGCCGGCGTCGCCGCAACGAACCTGGAAGGGCCGTTTTGTCTGGGATCTGGGCGGGCTGGGCGTTCAGGCGGGGGACGAGATCGTGTACTTCCTCCAGGTGGTGGATGCGGGAGAGCATCTGACCGGCGAAAAGTCGGCGAGAACCGGCCTGCACACGCTCCAGGTGATGGATCCCGAGTCGCTGCGGCGATCTCTGGAGGACACGCTGGAGCGTACCCTGGGCGAGGTTGACGCGGTCGGGCGGCAGCAGGCGACGGGGATGGATGCGCTGGCGCTGGCCATCCTGTCGCTGCCCGGCGAGGACGATCCCACGCACGCCACGGAAGCGCGGCGCATCCGGAACGAGGCCAACCGCCAGCTC
Source organism: uncultured Planctomycetales bacterium (assembly GCA_964455315.1). Lineage (GTDB taxonomy): Bacteria > Planctomycetota > Phycisphaerae > UBA1845 > PWPN01 > CAYVVX01. Next base: position 1,524 of record CAYVVX010000084.1, read on the forward strand.
GGCATCCGCAGGCAGGTGGAACGGATCGCGCAGCGCATGGTGGATGTTGCCGACGAGCTCGCCGAGAGTTTCCTGGCCGAGCCGCGGCGGATCGCGGAACTGCGCGAGGTGGCGGACGGGCTTCGCGCGCTCACCGGCGAGCCGATGCAGCAGGTGATCGACCGGCTCGAAGCCGCGCGGGCAGCGTTGGCTCCCGCCGGAACAGAGGGACGATGAGATGCGACCTGCAGCGCTGACTACATGGTTGCTGATGCTGACGGCCGCGGCGCCCGGCGGGGCGGCGCGGGCGGAAGATGGTGTCCAACTGGCCCGCACGTCGCTTGAGCAGGCCCGCGAAGGGCAGGGGCAGGTGCTGGAGCGGCTGACCAGCCTGATGGAAGAACGGCGGCGCTCGTCGTCCACCGTGGAGCTGATGAACACGCTGACGCAGTTGCGTGAAATGGAGCTGGTCATCCTGCAGCGGGTCCGCGGGCTCATGCCGCTGACCTTCGGAAAAGTGCTGGACAAGCTGACCGAGAGCGAGCGGCAGCGCCTTGATCAGTTGGCGGCCGATCAGCGCGGCGTGCGGCAGCGGCTGGCGGACTGGAGCGCGGCCGTCGCCCGCTACGCATCGGCGCCCGATGCCGCCGAGGCCATGCGGCGCATGCAGACACGGATCAGCCGCTCGCCCGCCCGCGAGCTGATGGACCAGGCGGAAGCGGGCATGAAGGCCAACCGCCTCGCGGAGGGGCTGACGGCGGGGACGAAATCCGCGGACGAGCTGGCCAGGCTGCTGCAGTCACTGGAAGCCATGACCACCGCTCCGGAGCAACTGCTGGGCAAGCGCATTCGCGAACTGCGCGATCTGCTCGACGGCGAGAAGCGGGTGCGGGTGAGCCTGGAGGAGTCCACGTCGTCGGGCCCGGACTGGGCCCTCCTCCGCAAGGCCCAGGAGGCGGTGAGCGAGCCGGCCCGGCTGCTGGCTTTCGACGAGTCGGGCCTGTTTCCGGCGGCACTGGAGCAGGTGCGGGCGGCCCATGAGGCCATGCAGTCGGTGGATGCGGCATTGCGCAAGCAGCAGCGTGAACCGGCTTCCAGCGGCGCGGACGCCGCCATCGCGGCGCTGGAGCGAGCCCTGGCGCTGCTGGAGTCGGCGACGGAGACAGTGATCGACCCGGATCTTCCGCAGGCGCCGTATCTCGAGCGGCGCAGCGGGACGCCCCTGCCCATGCAGGTCGTCGCCCAGGGTGGCGCGCCGGCGCCGGACCTGAATGCCATCGCCCAGCTCGCGGCCGATATCGCCATGCTGGCCAAGATCCGCCGGGCCCAGGCGGGGTTCCAGGCGGAAGCGCTGGGCAGGGCCCCGCCGCTGCCCGAGCCGGCGGACCGGCAGCAGGCGCTGGCGGACCGGCTGCCGCAGTTGAGCCGGCGGGTGGCGTGGTATCTGCCGTCGGCGTCCGAGCGGCTCGACGCCGCGCGGGAGGGCATGAACCAGGCTGTGGAGCTCCTGCGGGCGGCGGACGTCCGTCCAGCGGCGGAGCCGCAAGGCAGGGCCCTGGATCATCTCACGGCGGCCGAAGACGAGATGCGGGTGTTCTGGGAGCAGTTGCTGGCGGCGATGAACGAGATCACCTCGGGGGCGTCGGGCGTGGCACCGGGCGGCACCAGTGATGAGGAGCCGGACAAGGCGCTGCTCAAGCGGATGATGCAGCTTCTGCCGGAGCTCGTCCGCCTGGGTCTGCTGGTCAAGGATCTCGATGCCCTGATCCTGACCACCACGCCGTGGGCCGAGAACGAGCCGGACGCGGGCGAATCCGCGGCTGTCGAGGCCGCGGTGAAACGGCAGCGGCTCCTGGCGGAGACGGGGGTCGACATCGCCGCCAAGACAGGCGAGATCGGCGATGAGGCCTCCAGCCGGGTAGCGAGCACGGTGCGGGAAGCGGTGGAGTTCATGGTGGGGGCGGCCGACGCGCTGGAAGCCCGCAGCTACGAGAAGGCCAACGGCCGGCAGGTGGATGCGCTGGAGATTCTCCGGCGGGCCTGGCTGGTGGCCGCGTCCTCGATGGCGAGCATGTCGGAAATAGAACAATTGTCCACGGATCAGCAGGGTGCGGCGCTGGGGCAGGCGGGCATGGGCGCTGGTGAGGGCGGCGGCGGATCGGAGGGGGTCGGGGGCGACAGCAAGCCCTGGTACTGGAATGAACCCCCGCGGGCACGGGAGGCGATCAGCCAGTCGCTGGCCCAGCCCTTTCCGCCGGGTTACGACGCGGCCATCAAGCGGTACTATGAGCGGCTGAGCGAGAGAAAGGCGGAGCGATGATCGCGGGCACGATGATGAGCGCGTGGCTGGCGGCCGCGGGTGTGTTCGGCCAGACCTCCGGGAGCATGCGCTTCGAGGATCGCATCCTGGAGATCACGCCTGCGACCCGGTCGGCGATCGACGCGGGCCTGGCGTACCTGGCGGCGAGCCAGCGGCCGGACGGCTCGTTCGAGGGTCCGCGGGGTCGGAACACGGGGGTGGCGTCGTTCGCGGTGCTGAGCTTCATGTCCACCGGCGTGGTGCCGGAGCGCGGGCCCCAGGGCAAGGTGGTGGCCAGAGGCATCGACTACGTGCTGAGCAACGCCCAGCTCAACGGGCTGATCTCGAATCCGCAGGACACCGCCCACGGTCCGATGTACGAGCACGCCATGAGCACGCTGCTGCTGGCCGAGACCTGGGGGATGTATCACCGTTCGGGCGTGCTCGATGCGCTGCAGCGGGCGGTGGATCTGATCCTCGCGGCGCAGAACGACCAGGGCGGCTGGCGCTACGAGCCGCGGCCCGCGGATGCGGACGTCTCGGTGACGGTGATGCAGCTGGTGGCGCTGCGGGCGGCCAAGGACGCGGGGATTCGCGTGCCGCGGCGCACGTTTGAGTCGGCGATCGCGTATGTGAAGAGCTGTGCGCAGCCCAACGGCGGGTTCCTTTATCAGCCGGGGACGGGGTCCGACGGGTATGCCCGCAGCGCCGCGGGCGTGTGCTCGCTGCTGGTGTGCGGCGATTTCGAGTCGCCCGAGGTACTGGCCGGGCTGGGTTACCTGCAGGAGCGCAAGCTGCAGCCGTTTCGCAGCCGGGATTCGCACCTGCACTATGGGGTCTTCTATGCGGCGCAGGCCATGTACCAGGCGGCCGACCCGCGTCACTGGCAGGCGTGGTACCCGGCGGTGCGCGATGAGCTGATCTCGCTGCGCGAATCGGACGGGCACTGGGACGGCGAGGCGGGGCCGATCTACGGGACGGCGTTCAGCGTGCTGGCGCTGTCGGTGCCGTACCGGTACCTGCCGATCTACCAGCATTGATGCCAGGCCGCGATCGCACGCGGACTGCGCGAAGTTGCGAGTTGTCGAGAGCATGTATCAGGTGACGACGTTGAGCGGGAAGACGGGCTGGCTGATGACTGCCGGGATCGCGGCGTGCTGCACGGGTGCGGTGCGCGGGGATGTGCTCGTGCTGATGCGTGATCGTGCGGTGGTCGCGGCGGATGTGCGCATCGATGCGAGTGGTGTGCAACTCAGCGGAGGTCAGGCGGCTCCGGCGGGCGAGGTCGTCGGCCGCGACGAGGTCAGCGTGATGCTGTTCGACGTGCTGCCTCGGGACGCGGCGGCGCGGGCATGGGTCTGCCTGCGCGACGGACGGCGGCTGAGCGGTGAGTCGGTGGAGGTGGAGGACGACCGCGTCGCGCTGCAAACGTCGCCGGGCGGCGATGTTGTTGCGGGCATGGCGGAGGTGCGAGCGCTGTACTTCCATGCCCGGCGGCCGGACGCGGCGGGTTCGCCGGCGGAGGGCGTGCGCATCGTGTCCACCAATGGCGACACGTTGAATGTCCCGACGCTGGACTGGGTCGATGGGAGCGCCCTGGTGGAGGTTGATCCGAGCCTGGACCCCATTCCCCTGCCGCGGGAGCGGATCGCGGCGATCCTGTGGCCGGAGGATTCGGCAGGTGCATCGGCGACAACGCCCGTTGTCGCCCAACCGCTGGTCGATCTTCGTACCGGTGAACGGCTCGCCGGTGATGTGGCGTCGCTCGACTCGGAGCGCATCGTCGTGCGTTCCGGGGGCCAGGATTTGTCTATTCCACGGCGGGAGGTGGAAGCCATCCGGTTCGCGTCACCGGTGGAGGCGGCGGCGGAGACCCTGGTTTCCCCGGCGCCGGAGACCGGGGAAAGACCGCTGTGGCGGATCAATCGCAATGCGCTGGGCGGTCCGCTGCGGATGGGAAGCAGGATGTATCGCCGCGGGTTTGGCCTGCGCGCGGGGGGGACGGTGGAGATTCCCGTGCCGAAGGGGGCTCGCTGGCTGATCGCCACGGCCGGAGCGGACGCGGACGGTGCGCGGACCGCCCGGATGCGGCTGGCGATTCACGTTGACGGCGACGAGCGGTTCGGCAGCGATGAGATCACGCCCGGCGCGGCGGCGGGGCGGATCGCGGTTCGTGTTCAGGATGCCGCCGTGATCAAGCTATCGGTCTCTCCGGCGGGGGATGATCCCGCGGGTTGTCTTGGAGATTTCGCCCATGTGGTCTTCGTTCACTGAGCAGGCGGTAGGGATGAGCTTCCGCGCGATGCTGCCGGCGGTGGTGATCTTCGCCGGTCCCGCCGTCGCTCAGCCCAACCTGCTCCGCAATGGCGGCTTCGAGGAGCATCGCGGCGTGGGTACGATTCCCGCCGGCTGGGAGGTCGATGACGAGCTGTTCGACTACTTTGGCTGGATCGCCCCGCGGGTGGAACGCCGGATCGGCGCACTGCTGCCGCGGACCGGGCGGTTCATGGCCGGTATGGACACCGAGCAGATGGGCGTGGACAGCAACGGGCGGGACTACGAGACCCCGCGGGCAGCCATCCGGCAGACGGTGACGGTGACCGGACCGGCGGACGGGGTGTTTTCCATCTTCTTCAACGACACGGGTACCAGCGGGCTGGGGTATCTGTCGATTCTCCGGCTGGCGTACACCCTCGACGGCACCGCCATCGGCGACATTCGCCTGCCGGAGGAGAAGCCGGGCGCGGTTGAGCACGGCCCCGGGCTCTGGTCGCGGCGGTTTCACCGTGTTTCCCAGAACCTGCCCGGAACGCTGGAGGCGACCGGCGACTGGACCCGGGCCTCCATCCCGGTGCGCGTGGAGGCGGCCGGGCCCGTGCGCCTGACGGTCTGGATCGGCATCTTCGACAATCAGAACAGCACCGAGGTGGGCTACTGGCGGATCGATGACGCGGCGCTGGAGCTTCTGCCGGCCGGGACGCACACCGCACCGGCGGCTTCGCAGCCGGAGTGATCGAAACCTCGCGTTTTGACCTGTCGCGTCGGGGGTTGACCTGTTACATAATAGAGGCGGGGTCATGGTGTCGGTCGCGCGTGCCCTCCGGGGAATGGTCCTTTGCACCTGGATCGCCTCACCTTCGAGTCGCCGGATCTCGCCGGGTGGCTGTGGATTGCCGCCGGCGGGCTGATCATCGCCGAAATCCTCCGCCACATCCTCATCAGCCCTTCCCCGGGCGGCAGGCTGCGGCGGGCGCTGCTGTGCGCGGTCCTGCTGATCCTGGTCGTCGCCGGAGGCGCCTGGGCCGATCTTCGGCCGCTGCGCTGGCATCACGCCTGGGGCGTCGGCGCGGTGGCGGCGCTTGCGGTGGTGTGGCTGATCCGATCCTATCGTCATACCACCCGCAACCTGCGCCTGCCGGTTCGGCGACTGTTGCTGGCCATCCGGCTGGCGGCGCTGGCGGTGCTGGCGGTGGTGCTGCTGCGCCCGGTGGTCGAGTCGGTGGAGATCATCCGGCGCAAGGCGTCGCTGGGCGTGATGGTGGATGGTTCCCGCTCGATGGCGGTGGAGGATGTTCCCCGCGCGGCCGAGGACGAAGCAAGCGGCTTCGAGCCCCGCGCCGATGCGGTCCGCGCCGCGCTGGAACGTAGCGAGGACGGGTTCCGCCGCCTCAACGACGAGATTGAACTTCGCTGGTTCACCTTCGACCGCGAGATCCAGGAGCGTTCACCCGCTTCGCTGAAGCCGGACGGCGAGGCCACCGCGCTGGCGGATGCGGTCGCCGATGCTCACCGGCTGCTGGGGTCCGGGGATGATCTGCGCCCGGCCGGCGTGATGGTCATCTCCGACGGGCGCGACACCTTCTCGCAACGGTCCATCGCCGATGCCGGCAAACTGCTGGCGGACGCGGGCGCAGCGATCTACGCGGTCGGCGTGGGCAGCGAGTCGCCGGTGGGTCAGAACCGCAGCCTGATCGCCCGCCGCCTGGACTGCCCGCCTTCGGTCACGGTGCTCAACCGCATGCCGGTCGAGGCGGAGTTTCTCGCGGCCGGCCTGGCCGGCGGGACGGTAGCGGTGGAGCTTCTGTTCGACGGCCAGGTGGTCGATCGCAAGGAGGTTCAGCCCTCCGCGCCGCAGGAACTGCTGCGCGTCGGGCTGGGCCACACGCCCACCGAATCCGGCCTGCACCGGGTGACGGTGCGGGCGTTCAGCACGGCGCTCAAGGGGGTGCAGGCGCCCGCGGAGCTGTCCCAGTTCGTGCGGGTCACCGACGATCAGATCCAGGTGCTCTACCTGGATCGCGCCAGGCACGAGCGGGCGGCGATCGCGCGGGCGCTGGCGCCGGCGGCGGACGTCCGCCTGCACACGCTGGATTTGAACGTGCCCGCGGGCGATGCCGACACGGCGGCAGCGCTGAAGGGGCTGATCCAGCGGCTGCCGGCGTATCACGTGATCATCCTCGGGGACCTGGAGCCGGCGATGGTGCCGGAGGTGCTTCAGTCGGCCATCACCGACCGCGTGCGGCAGGGGGGGGCGGGGCTGGTCATGCTCGGCGGGGTACGCACGCTGGGCACGGGAAAGTACCGCAACTCGCCGCTGAGCGAGGTGCTGCCCGCCCAGCTCAGCGCGGTGGGGGTGTGGCCGGCGCCGGTCGCGTTCGAGCTGACGCCGGCCGGGCGCAGTCATCCCATCTGTGCGCTGCTGCCGGATTTGGCGGCCGGCCGCGAACTGTGGATGAAGCTGCCGCCGTTCGACGGGGCGGGCAACCTGGGCGAGATCCCGCCGGCGGCCGAGGTGCTGATCGTTTCCCTGACGGATCACCCGCTGCTGACGGTGCAGGAGAGCGGGCGCGGGCGGGCCGCGGTACTGTCTTTTGATTCTACATGGAGGTGGTCGTTCCACGTGGAGGAGGGGGCCGAGGCGGCGCGGCGGTTCTGGCGGCAACTGGTCCTGTGGCTGGCCAACCGCCGCCCGTTCGTCTACGTCACC
>CAYVVX010000084.1:8798-12450 GCA_964455315.1 uncultured Planctomycetales bacterium
CATTGCCACCCGGGTTGGGGTGGTGTCGGTGGGCGAGGACAAGCCGTCGCGCGTCGAATTCACGGGTACGCTGGTCGGGCTCGGCGGCGCGATCGCGAAGGTCGCGTGGGTCAGGCAGGGGGAGGAATTCGTCGCCCAGCTGGAAGCCGAATCAGCGGGCGAGTACCACCTGCAGGCGCGGGCCAGCGGGGACGGTGAGCCGCTGGGCGATGCGGAGGCGGCGTTCATGGTGGAGGCGATCGACAGCGAGCTCACCGATCCGCTGGCGGATCTGGATGCGCTGCGGCAGATGGCCGGGGCGACCGCGCTGGTCGGAGGGCGGTATGTGCCGCTGGACAAGCTGAACGAACTGCTGGAGCAGATTCGTACCGCCGGGCACGCCACCGAGATCCGCCGCTACCATCGGAACCGGCTGGTTCAGGATCACGCCTGGGGTTGGCTCATCGTGTTCGTGGCGTTGCTGGCGCTGGAATGGATCAGCCGGCGGCGGGCGGGGTTGATCTGAGGGGGCGAGGCACACGGCGACGGCCGGCACGGGGGCCCGGCCGCTACGACGTCGCGCGACACGGCTGACTCGGGGCCGGGCGCTAGGAGGCCAGCCGGGTCACGATCAGGGTGTCGTTCTGTCCGCCGAAGCCGAAGCTGTTGCTCAGCGCCGCCCTGACCGGGGCCTGGCGGGCCTTGTTGGGCACGTAGTCCAGGGGGCAGTTGGGGTCGGGGGTCTGGTAGTTGGTGGTCGGCGGGAGGACGTTGTCGCGGATGGCCAGGATGCAGGTGATCAACTCGACCGCTCCGGCGGCGGCGATGAGGTGGCCCATCATGCTCTTGATGGAACTGACCGGAACCCTGGGGGCAAGCTCGCCGAAGACGCCGCGGATGGCCAGCGATTCGATCTTGTCGTTCTCCTCGGTGCCCGTGCCGTGGGCGGAGATGTAGTTGATGTCGGTGGGCGCAAGGCCCGCCTCGGCCAGGGCCAGGCGCATGGCCGCGATGCCGCCGCGGCCGTCCTCGTGGATGTCGGTGATGCGGAAGGCGTCGGCGGTGGAACCGTAGCCGACGATCTCGCAGAGCATGGCGGCGCCGCGTTTCCTGGCGTGCTCGTAATCCTCGAGGATGAGGATGCCGGAGCCTTCGCCGAGGACGAATCCGTCGCGGGTGCGGTCGAAGGGCCGGCTGGCGGTGATGCAGGAGTCGTTGCGGGTGGACAGGGCGGTGAGGCGGTTGAAGCCGGTCACGCCGAAGGGGTGGATCATGCTGTGGGTGCCGCCGGAGATGACCACGTCGCAGTCGCCGCGGCGGATCAGGTTGGTGGCTTCGCCGATGGCCTGGGTGCTGGCGGCGCAGGCGGTGAGGGTGTTGAAGGTGGGGCCCTGGGCGTTGAACAGGCAGGCGATGTGCCCGGCGGCCATGTTGGGATCCTGCTCGAACTCGCGGACGGCGGTGAGGCGTTCGGCGGCGACCCGGACCCAGGCGACGGCGTCGAGGTCGCCGCGACCTCCATTGCCCTCCTTGGACCACCCGACGACCGCGGCGGCGCTGAAATTGTCGAAGTCGATGGGGCCTTCGCCGCCGCCCAGGTAGATGCCCACGCGGGTCGGGTCGAGGCCTTTGCCGTCGCCGAGCCCGGCGTTGTCCCAGGCCAGCCGCGAGGCGGCCAGGGCGAAGCGGGTGTTGCGGCTGGCGTCGGCGTGGAGCCGGGCGGCGTCGGCGCCGATGTAGCCGGGCAGGTCGAACTCCTTGACCTCCGCGGCGAAGGTGGTCGGGAAGGTCGAGGCGTCGAAGATGGTGGTGGGGGCGATGCCGCTGTCGCCGGCGAGCAACCGCTTCCACACACCGTCGATGGTGTCGCCCAGCGGGGTGATCCAGCCCATTCCGGTGACCACTACGCGTCGTCGTGCCACGCTCATGCCTCCATCCGCTTGAGAACCAGTGCCGCGTTCTGCCCGCCGCCCAGGGCGTAGGCGATGCTGACCGCGTGGTCGATCTTCGCGTCGATCGGATCGCCGGCGATCACGTTCAGCCCGCACTCGGGATCGACCTGCTCGAGGTTCGCGGCCGGCGGGACGGCGTGATGCTTCATGCACAGCGCGGCCACGGCCAGGTCGATGGCCCCGGAGCCGGCGCCGTTGTTGCCCACCGCGCCCTTGATGGCGAGGACGGGCACCTGGCCGGTCCGCTCGCCCAGCACGGCGCGGATGCCGCGGGCCTCGGACAGATCGTGGGCCCGGGTGCCGCTGCCGAAGGCGCCGATGAGACTGACCTGCTCGGGACCGATGCCCGCGTCGGTGAGGGCCTTGCGGATGGCCAGGGCGATGCCGGTGCCCTCGGGATGGGGCTCGGACCAGTTGTGGGTGTTGCTGCTGGCTCCGAAGCCGGCGACTTCGCAATAGATCTTCGCGCCGCGGGCGCGGGCGTGGTCCAGTTCCTCGAGAATCATCAGCCCGCCGCCCTCGGCGATGACCGCGCCGTCGCGCGAGCGGTCGAACGGCCGGCAGGCCGACGCGGGGTCGTCGTTGCGGGTGCTGAGCCGCCCGAGCAGTTCCTGCCGGAGCAGGCCCATGGGGTTCATCTTGCTCTCCGCGCCGCCGCAGATGCAGATATCGGCGGCACCACGGGCGATGGTGCGGAAGGCCTCGCCGATCGCGAGATGGCTGGACGCCTCCGCGCAGGTGATGGTGTTGGACGGCGCCTGGGCGTCATGCACGATGGTTACGTGGCAGGAGAGCATGTTGGGCAGGAACTTGAGCAGCCACAGCGGGGTGAGGTTGTTCATGCCCTCGCTGCCCCACTTGCGGATGTCGAACTGGCCGCGTTCATCGACCGCGGTGGCCAGGGCTCCGGCCAGTTCGGTCAGGTCGGCGCAGATCAGGCCCGCGCCGATGTTGGCGCCGAAGCGGGTGACGTCGATGTTGGGCGGTCCGGGGGCTTCGCCGCGGTCGATCATGCACTTGGTCTGAAGTCCGGCGTCGCGGGCGGCCTCGTAGGCGGCGGCGACCGCGATCTCGATGTCGCGGGCCATGACCTTGGTGCTCTTGCGGTAGGCCTTGGGCACGAAGTTGGCCATGGCCAGCGACTCGATCTGCCCGCCGACCTGCGACTTGAACCCGGAAGGATCGAATCCACTGATCCGCCGGACGCCGCTTCTGCGGTCGATCAGCGCGGACCAGACCGCTTCGGTGCCGAAGCCCACCGGCGTGACCAGTCCCAGGCCCGTGATGACCACCCGTCGCGAATCCATAGCCGCTCCCTGACTTTCGCCGCTCCTGCGTCTCTCCAGCCTAGCGCCGGAGATGGTACATCGACAGCAGGCTCTTGAACTCCTCTGTGAATACGAAATTCTCTTCCGGAAGATCGAGCCCGCGCATGTTCTTGTCCACGTGCGAGAAGATCAGGTCCACCCGGCCGATCTCCTTCCCGTCACAGAAGACCGTGCCGACGGTCGACGCCGCCTCGGCGGAGATCAGTTCCACGCTGGCCTCGTAACGCAACTGCTGCCCGGGCAGAACCTCGGCGGTAAACGTGGCCTGCTTGATCTTGGCCAGGATCACCTTCTCGGCGAAGTCGCGGGCCTCGCCCACCAGGATCCCGGCGGTCTGGGCCATGCCCTCGATCATCAGGCTGGCCGGCATCATCGGATAACCGGGATACTGGT
>CAYVVX010000085.1:0-12447 GCA_964455315.1 uncultured Planctomycetales bacterium
CCGCGATCCACTTACCAGCGTACTTCTCATGAATCTCCTGGCTATGCTTGGTCAGCCAGGCAAAGTCTGCGTTCATGGACCGGCGCCTCAATCAAGCTAACCCGGGTATCGAAGCATGCTGAACAATCGGCGCCACAGGGATCAAATTCCACGACCCCATTATAAACGACGGACCGGCCGGCGCCATCATGTGCGGCGCCCGCCGGTCCGGAGGCTCTTCAACGTGTCACCCGGGAATACCCGGGTGGTCCCGCCGGGTCAGTTCGGAACCGCGAACATCCCGCCCGCGTAGGCGTTGCCGTTGATGTCCGTGATGGTGTTGGGCACATCGATCATCCGACCGGTCGGGTCGGCGGTGAACTTCACCGTGACGGTCTTGCCATCGGGGTCCAGCAGGGCCAGGCCCAGCTGCGTCGGCGGGGTCATGCCGTCCAGCGTGAAGGTGGTCGCCTCGACGCTTTCCGCGTCGAGCGATTCGTCAAACACCAGCGTCACCACCACCGCCGCGGCCTCGTGCTCCACCGTCGGATCACCCGGCGCGATCCCGTCCGCCGGCGCCGACGCTGCCTCGATCGGTTCCTCCGTTGTGGCCATCACCACGCGCCCGTTGATGTCCTTGACCGCCGGCTTGATGTCCAGCGTGTCGCTGGCCGACAGGGCCCGCCCGATGAAGGTCAGGATCACCGTCCCGCCGTCCACGTCCAGCACCGCCGTGCTGGGCGTCACCAGCGTCCCGGTGATGTTGTAGAACACCATCGTTTCCGCCGTGGACTTGTCCAGAACTTCATCGAAGACGACCAGCATCTGGTAGCCGGTGTCGGTGAAGTCGGGCACCCAACTGGCGCTGACCACGCCCGGGGCGAGCAGGTCCGCGGGGTTCGGGCTGAGGTTGCGGGCCGTGCTGCTGGGCGAGCTGGGGTTGCCGTGCATGTCGCGGACGCCGGCCGCCCCGAGGGCGACCTGCAGGGTCGCGTTGCTGTTGAAGGTCATGCCGCTGAACTCGAGCAGAACCTGCGTTCCGCCGGGCTGCAGGATGGGGGCGGCGGTGGCGGGGGTACCGGAGAGCGTGAAGTCCATGGGGTCCAGGGTCGAGGCCTCATCCAGGGCCTCGCTGAAGGTCGCCAGCACGGTGTACACCGGCAGGCTCGAGCCCCAGACCGCGCTGGTCACCGTGGGTGCGGTGGGATCGGCGGTGGTGTCGGCGGCCGGTGCCGCGGCCACGAAGGCCCCCAGGTTCCGCCCGGTGATGCTCTTGATCGTGCCGGGAATGCTGAACAGGTCGGCCACGTCAAAGGTGAAGTCGGCGAAGGTCAGGGTGGCGGTACGGCCGTCGGCGGAGAGAGACGCCGCGCTGGGCACGCGGGCGGTGCCGTTGTCCAGCCGGTAGTTGGTCACGTCCGTGGCGGTGGCCGCGTCCATGACCGTGCTGAAGAGCACGCTGACCTTGTAGGGCGAGGGGTTGGTGCCCCACTTGACGCTGGTGACCGTGGGCGTGGTGGTATCCGTGCCGGCGCTGATGGGCAGCGGGGCCAGCGAGTTGACCGCCCGGCCGTTGATATCGCGCACGCTGCTGGAGATCAGCAGCCGGTCATTCGAAGCGAAGCCGGTCGAGGTGATGCCGAAGGTGATGGTCAGGGCCCGACCCTCGGCGCCAAGCACCACCGTGGAGGCCTTGACCACCTTGACGGCGGTGATGTTGTTGCTGCCGTCCACGGTGACGATGGAATAGTTCTCCAGGTTGGTCGCGGAGGCACTGTCCATCGCCTCGCTGTAGTCCAGTTCCATCTTGTACAGCGACTCATTGGCCAGGAAGGTGGGACCGGTCACCACCGTCGGACGGGTGGTCTCGGGGTGGGGCTGAATGCCGGTGGTGACCGTGGGCATGAACTGCCCGTTGATGTCCTGGATCCGGTCAGCGGAGGCGGTCGCGGCCGACATGATGAGCTGATCGGTGATCCGGCGCGGCGTGTCGAAGGTCAGGGTAACGGTCTTGCCGTCGTCGGCCAGCATGGCCTCCAGGGGATTCACCGCCGGGTCCGAGCCGCTGATCCTCCAGTTGGTCACCCGCTCGACGGAAGCCTTGCCCATGGCCTCGTTGAAGGTCGCGGTCAGGCGGTAGGCCTCGGGCATGGTGGTGTCGGCGCCGTCCACCCAGCGGAGCACCGGTGTGCCCGGCTTGGTCACGTCGCTGGGCGACGGCTGCGGCTGGACGCTCTGCAGCACCATGGCCAGCCCGTTGATGTCCTTGACCTTGCCGTTGAGCCCGATCTCGACCTCGGTTTCCACGGCCATGGGCGTCTCGAAGACAAGCGTGAGCGTCCGCCCGTCGTTGTCGAGGACGGCCGAGCTGGCGTTCTCCGCGCCCACGCGATAGCCGGTGGGATCCTCGACGTCGGCCTCGCTCATGACCTCGTCGAACACGACGAAGAGCTTGTAGCCGCCGCCGGTAAAGTCGGGGGCGTAGGTGACCTGGAAGTTGCCCTCGTCGTCCTGGGCGATCTCGGGCACATCCACATCGGCACTGTTGGGGGCCACCGAGGTCTGGGTCAGCGTGCTGGCGGCCAGGCCGTTGATATCCAGCACCGGCAGGACGCCGACGTCGATCAGCGAGGTGGTGGACAACGCCGTGTTGTTGAAAGTGACGGTCACGGTCTTGCCGTCGGTGCCGAGCACCGCGGTCGACGCCGTCTTGCGGGTGCTGTTGGACAGGGTCACCCGATAGGCCGTGGCCACCTCGGCGCTGGCTTCGTCCATCGACTCGCTGAAGGTGATCGCCACCGTGTACTTGTCGGTCAGGTTCACCCCCCAGACCTTGGTGGTCACCGTGGGGGCGGTGGTATCGGCCGCGTTGCTGGCCGGAACCAGGTTGCCGGTGGCCGGGACCGGGTTGTTGTTGATGTCGCGGATGCCGCTGCCGACGCTGATGTCGAAGGCACTCTGGGTGTTCAGGGTGACGTTGGTGAACAGCAGCGTGACGGTCCGCCCGTCGGCCGAAAGCGTCGCGCTGGTCGGCTGGATCGTGTTGTTGGCCGTGAGGCGGTAATTGCTGGTCATCTCGGCGGAGCTTTCCTGCAGCGCCTGGGTGAAGGTGGCCAGCACCTGGTAGCCGCCATCGGCGAAATTCGGTCCCCAGACCAGGGCGCCGAGCGCGGTGCTGGTGGTCGCGGTGACCACCGCCGAGTCGGTGGCGGTGTCCCCTGAAACCACGTCGGTCACGGTGAGAGTCAGGGTGAAGGAGCCGGCCGAGGGCGGGGTGAATATCGGTGTGCGCGAGCTGGTGTTGGTCAGCCCGCTGATCGGCGCCCAACTGAAGGCGTAGCTGCCCGAGCCGCCGGAGGCGGAGCCGACGATGGTGATGGGGGCACCGACGGTGGCGTTGCGGTCGATCCCCGCGCTGACCACCAGGGGCCCGCCGGGCGTACCGCCGCCGTCTTCCTCGGTGACGGTGATGTTCATGCTGTCGGTGGCGGTCGCGCCGGAGCTGTCCGTCACGGTCAGGACGTAGATGAACGTCCCGTCGGTGGAGGAGGTGAAGGTCGGCGTGGCCACGTTGGTGGCCGACAGGTTGGCCGCCGGTGACCAGGCGTAGGTGTACCCGCCGCTGCCGCCGCTGGCCGAGCCCTGAAGGGCGATGGCATCACCGACAGTGACGCTGAAATCGGGGCCGGCGCTGGCGGTCAGGGCACCGGGTTGCGGCACGACGGGACAGCCCTGGCCCATGAGCAAGGGCAGGGACGCCAGAGCGAAGAATGCACAACAGGCACGGAAGCTGAATCGTGAGCAGGGCATTGAAGGTTCCTCAGGATGACGCGGGAACAACCAGACCTCCCCCCCGCGGGCACGCCGAAGCCTGCGGCGCGGTACCGCGCGGTCACATCTTACGGGGAGCCGTGTGTCCGGGCAACGGTATCGGACCGGAACACCGGACCCGACCCGGGAGCCCGGCCGGAGCCCGCCGGGGAGGCCCGCATAACCGCAGCGCCCTACGCCCCGGTGCCGGCAGCGTCCCCGGCCGCTCGGCCGCCGGCCCCGCCAATATCGGGCCGCGCGAAAAGCCCTTCCGGACCCGCACTTTCGCCCTGATGTCCCGCCCCAATCTGGACGACTGAATCGTACGGTTGACGGGAGCAGCACCTGCCGACCTGGGGTCCGCCGGAAAGGAAATGAAGCCGTGAAATCCGGGTTGCGGAGGGCATTCGTCGGCGCCGCGTCGGTCGGCATCGGGGTGATGATCGCCGGGTGTGTGCCCCCGGAGATCACCGGCAGCCTGATCCCCGACGAAGTCTTATCCTCGGCCACGCCCCCCCCTGCCGTCACCACCCGCCACGCCGAGGCCGAGCCCAATGACCACATGCCCGCCGCCGAGGCCCTGCCCTCCAGCTCGCGGCTGCAGATCAGCGGGAGCATCGCCGCCTCCGCGATCACCATGGATACCGATATCTACGACCTCGGGGCCGCCGCCGCCGGCGACCGCCTGACCGTCGACGTCAGCGTGATCAACGGCGGCGACGTGGTCTTCGCGGTCATCGACCCGCAGGAGCGGCTGCTGGCTTACGTGGACCCGGCCAGCCCGACCGCCGGCCCGCGCCGCGTGGACCTGGTGGTCCGCGAGCCGGTGTCGCATCTCTACCTGCTGGCAACCACGCGAAGCCTGTCCTCGGTGGCGCGATCCTACAACGTGATCCTGGACCTCCAGCCCGGCGCCGGGCTGCCGCCGTTCGCCCCCCAGACCGTGGTCCTCGAGTTCCGCGGCGCGTCGAACGTGGTGATCGGCAACCGGCCGGCCGTGAAGGTGCCGGTCTTCGACGCGGCCAACATCGACAGCCGCTTCGCCGGGCAGACCGACGCCATGATCGCCCGCATCCTCGAAGGGGTCCGCAACGACTACCGCGGACTGGGTATCGCCATCCATCTCGCCTCCGACGCCGACATCCCCGCCGGAGAGCGCTCCACCATCTACTTCGGCACCTACGACCAGCGGCTCCTCGGGCTCGCCGACAACATCGACCCCTTCAACGCCGATCGCACCCAGGCGGCCATCCTCTATACCGATACCTTCTCCCTCTTCCGCACGCTGGCCCCCGACATGGACGCCATGGCCGTGGCGCTGGCGAACGTCACCAGCCACGAAATCGGCCACCTGGTCGGCCTGCGCCACACCGCCGACCCGGTCGACATCATGGACGTGACCGCCTCGGCGCGGCAGATGATGCTGGACCAGTCCTTCGACGACACCTTTCTCGACGTGTCGGTCATGCCGCTGGGGTTCCAGGACGCCCCGAGAATGCTGGGCTGGACCCTGGGCGGGACGCTCAGCACCCCCAGCGCGAAGCTCAAGGCCACCACGCGCCGACGGGCGTTGTCCGTCGTGGGCACCGGCGGTGACTTCTACATCCCCCGGGACATGCTCATGGACTGCGGCGGACACCCCGACACCGAACAGCCGTAACCGCCGGCGGGCAGATCCGGGCGGACTGGCGATCTTCTCCCTCGCCGCCAGACAACAAGAACGCCGACCGGGGATTCATGCCCGGCCGGCGTTGCGTATCCACCTGCTTGCTGGAATCTGACGGGTCAGACGATCGCGGTCTAGGCGCTCTTCACCGCGATCTTCCGCGGTTTGGCCGCCTCCACCTTGGGCAGGTGCAGGATCAGCACGCCCTCGCGGTACTCCGCCGAGATGTCCTCGGCGTTGACCGCCTCGCTGACCCGGAACTCCCGGAAAAAGTCGCCCACCCCGTACTCGCGGAGCAGGAAGCCGGTCTCCGGAGCCTGCCGCGGCGAGACCTTGCCGTGGATGGTCAGCGTCCCGTTCTCGAACCGGATGTCGATGCTGTCGCTGCGTACGCCCGGCATGTCGGCCAGGACAGTCAGCTCCTCGCGGCCTTCGAGAATGTCCACGTTGGGCCGGTACACCCGCCAGTTGCGGGTCTGCTCGGTCGAAGCCGCTTCCGTATCCTCTCGTTTCTCAATGATCTGATCGGTAGCCATGATGGTTATCTCCCCACTGATCGTAACTGTTCGTCCTGTTCCGTAACCACTGATCCATCGTTCAGCCCCCTCGCGTGCGAGGGGCTTCCGCGAGCGAAACTCACGTGTGGCACCGGCGTCCCGCCGGTGTTCCCTTACCTCACGCACCCTTCACCGCGATCTTCCGCGGCCTGGCGGCTTCCGCCTTGGGCAGCACCACGGTCAGCACACCATCCTTGAGCGTGGCCTCGACCCTGTCCGCGTCGATGTCCACCGGCAGGGTCAACGTCCGCGAGAAGGTGCCCACGCCGCGCTCCTGGCGGTGATAGGCGATCTCCTTGTCCTCGCTGCGCCGGCGCTGGCCCTTCAGGGTCAGTTCGTCGCCTTCGACGGTCAGTTCCACATCCTCCATGGTCAGGCCGGGAACCTCCGCCTCAACGTACAGCTTCTCCCCGTCCTGCCAGATGTTCATGGCCGGGAACCCGCGCACCGGACCCCAGTTGGCCAGCTGTCCGGCCTCGCCCAGCAGGCCGCCGAACACCCGCTCGACCTCGTCGCGAAGCCGATGCACCGGATGAGACCCATTGGCATAACGTGCGAGCATGGCAATCCTCCTTTCGCCTGTGGCGAATGTGTTCACCTGTCGGGCGGACGCCGCGGGCGCGGCGTACCACTGGCCGCTGAAGGCTCCGCCGCCCGCCCATTCGTGTCGCGTTGTTCGCCCCGCCCCGCATGGAGCGAGGTCATCGGGAGTATAGTGAGCAAAGCCCGTGCCAAGGGAGTCTGAATCCGTAACTAATTGATATCAAACGACTTACGACGAATGACCGGCGGGGCTTGTGCCGGTCGGATTGGCAGGGTGGCAGGGACAGATTGGCAGGAATGTAATCCAGGAATGAAAGTCCGATTCAGGTTGGCTACAACGGCGGTGGCATCAACTCCGAGGAGTGAAGCAGTTCGACCAGTCGAGAGAGAGGAGTCGGGCGCGAGGCATCGGGCGACTCCGCATATTCCCAGCGATCTCCCCCATCGTCAAAGACGGTGAGCCAGTGGTGTCTGGAATCCACGATCACCATGTCGCCATCACCGCGCTGTTTCGCCTGGCGCATCCGCACGAGCAGTTCCATGACTTCGGAGAGCTTCCGCTCATCCAGTTGACGGGACTCGAATGAGGAAGCATCCTTGCCCGTGGGACGAAGCAACTCGCCACCTCGGAAGAGAACGTAGACCCGATTCTCCAGCCACCATTGTTCGCGCTCGTGGCTGGTTTCCGGCCCGGGGTGTCCCCGATAGCTGCGCAGATAGAAAAGGATGTCATGGGGATCATCCCGGACCGGTTCGCTGCGACAATCGCACTGGAACAGGAGCACGATCGAACACAGGAGCGCCAACGCCGCGAGCAGTGTCTTGTGTCGGCGACCGGAGAACGCATGCATCGGATTCTCCCCGAGGCAATAAACGGCGGAGCGGGCGAATAAGCCGAATTCTGTTATCCGCGCGAACGGACGGCGATCATTCATCTGGGCCGGCCGTTGCCGACCGGCTCGAGCACCCTACCCGCGGCTCAGACGAGACGGGCCGCCTCTCGCCGCTTATTTGGGCTTGCTGGCGGTGGGGTTTGCCCTGCCATCGCCGTCACCGGCGACGCGGTGCGCTCTTACCGCACCATTTCACCCTTACCTCCGTAAGGAGGCGGTATCTTTTCTGTGGCACTTTCCCTCGGGTCGCCCCGGGTGGCCGTTAGCCACCACCGTGCCCTGCCCAGTTCGGACTTTCCTCCCGATCCCCGTCCGGCGGGGACGAATCCCCGCCTTCCGGAGGTCGAGCGATCGCCTCGCCCGCTCCACCGCCTCCCATTGTAGCGTGGAAGGTTGAACAGGAGGTAACGGCGCGCACGGAGGAATGGAGGGTGTCCATTTCCCCGCAGACACGGGAGCCACCACAACGACACCAGGCCGCAAAGAAGAGGTCCCGAACCGGAGAGCCCAGATCGTGCACCACTCTCGGGACGCCGGCTCGCGGGCACTGGCCAATCGCCCCCGCCGCGACCACAATTCCCATATGTGAATCCCGCGACCCTGACAGGAGACGAACCCATGAAAGCCATCCGCGTCCACCAGCTCGGCGAGCCCGAGGTCATGAAACTCGAAGACACTCCCGACCCCCGCCCGCGGGACGGTGAGGTGCTCGTCGCCATCCGGGCCGCCGGCGTCAACCCGGTGGATACCTACATCCGCGCCGGGCGGTACACCGCCCCACCCCTGCCCTACACACCGGGCATGGTTGGCGCCGGGGTGGTCGAGGCGGTCGGCGCGGGCGTGACCCGGGTCAAGCCCGGCGACCGCGTCTACACGGCCGGTTCGCTGTCGGGCACGTATGCCGGGAAGGCCCTGTGCCGCGAGGCCCAGGTTTACGCCCTGCCGGAACGGATCAGCTTCGCCCAGGGCGCCGGGGTCAACGTCCCCTGCGCCACCGCCTACCGGGCCCTCTTTCACCGCGCCCGGGCTCAGCCAGGGGAAGTCGTCCTCGTCCACGGCGGCTCCGGCGGCGTGGGTATCGCCGCCATCCAGCTCGCCCGTCACGCCGGAGGCAAGGGCGCCGACGTCATCCTGGAGATGCTGGCCAACGTGAATCTCGGGCGCGACCTGACCGCCCTGGCCAAGCATGGCCGCGTCGTGGTCATCGGCAGCCGCGGAACCGTGGAGATCGACCCGCGCGAGACCATGGGCCGCGACGCCGCCATCCTGGGCATGACCCTGATGAACGC
Organism: uncultured Planctomycetales bacterium; assembly: GCA_964455315.1. Taxonomy (GTDB): domain Bacteria; phylum Planctomycetota; class Phycisphaerae; order UBA1845; family PWPN01; genus CAYVVX01. The sequence goes on from CAYVVX010000085.1 coordinate 8,738, forward strand.
CACCGACGACGAAGCGTTCAGCATCCACAGCGCCCTCGTCGCCGGCCTGGCCAACGGCACGCTCAACCCCATCGTGGGCAAGGAGATGCCGCTGGCCGACGCGCCCCGGGCCCATCACGAGGTGATCGAGGGCAAGGCGTACGGGAAGATCGTGCTGACGGTGTGATCGCGGGCAAATCCGAGGATTGCCTGGATCCCGTGGCGAGCCCGCTTTTCGGCCTCCGCCGCTCTTCGGGCGGTTATCATAGGGGTAACCGCGGGGGATGCCCCTGAGGTTCCCGCGTCGCGGCAGGGAGTTCAACGGGGGTGGCACCCGCGGTCCAGGGGCGGTGCGCATCCAGGGTTTACCAGGGGAGGCTCCTTCCGTGCGATCCATCGCGTTCACCGCGGCCAGTCTTGTGCTCATGGCCGCAAACAGCCGGGCGGAATCCGAGCTCAGGTTTGAGCTGCTGCTGGGCGGCGACAACCACGTCGAGAACTGGGAGGGCAGCGTCAACAGCGCCACCTGGGTCTACACCGGCGGCGTCTCGGACGACGGCTACGTCTCCGACGCATATGACGGTCCGCTGAATTGGGCCGTGACCGTCGAAGTCATCGGCGTGCCCGACGACTGCACGAATCCGCAGGGCTGCCGGGGCCTGGCCAGGGTCGCGTTCGATCTCGAGTTGCACGAGGGCACCGCGGACGGACCGCTGGTGAGCATTGGCCCCGGCTCCCCCACGGATTGCGGCTGGTTCAGCACCATCAATGACGGCGACGACGACGGGCCCGCCGGGGCCGTCCGCGGCGCCGATCCCCTCGCCCCGGCGGCCTTCGCGACGGCGTTTGATGCCAAGCGGACTCCGATCAACAACGGGATCAGACGCGGCCGGCTGATTGACACCGTGCCCGCAGACGGACCGTGGATGCAGGACTACGGCTATCCCGTGGCCGATGCCGGCACGATGACCGGGATGTTCGCCGGCTACACGCAGTACAACGCGTCCGGCTGCCCGACGGGTTTGCTCTGCTCCCTCGCCACCGCCGCCCAGAACGCCGGCGGCGTCGGCAATATCACTGACACCATCGGCCTGGGCAACGGGCCGATCGCCGAGGGGCAGATCAATATGGGCACCTGCGCTTCCGCCGGCTTTTACACTCTCAAGCTCATCGCCCGACGCGACGAGAACCTGCTGCTGGGCGACTTCGACCCGGCCACGGAGAGCCCGGTCGCATTCACGCATCCCGTCGTCGAGCGGATCAGCAACAGCACGGACGGCGGCGCCACCGGCGGCGATACCATCAGCTTTCATTACGTCAATTTCCCACCCCCTCCGGTCGATGCCAAGCTGCTCTCGGCCGTATCGCGAAGGACACACCCATCACAGGTGCCGGTCGTCGGCGACATCGACCTGGGGATCGACACCGGTGTGGGCATCGAGCCGCGCGAGGGCGGGCCAACCAACGTCGTGCTGACTTTCGACTACCCCATTCAGAGCGAAGTCGGCCCCATGATCAACTGTGCCAATGTGCAGCTTTCCGCGGGCACCTGCTCGGTGGTGAGCGGCAGCGGCACTTCCGAGATTGAGATTTACGTGTCGGGCCTGCCCGACGGCCGGTGCACCACCCTGAGGCTGGTGAACGTGACGCCAATCGAGAGTGGTGTGGTGAAGCCCGCGGTGGTCCGCATCGGCACGCTGCGGGGCGATGTGAACGGTGACGGCATCGTCAACATCGTTGACCTGAACAAGGTCAAGCAGAGTCTCTTCCAGGGTGGGGCCAACCCGCTGCCCTTCTTCCGGCGCGACGTCAACGTCGACGGGGTGATCAACATTATCGACCTGGGCGAGGTCAAGTCGAATCTGTTTGCCACACTGAATGCGTGCGAGTGAACGCGATCGCTGCCCGCGCCGCAGGCGCTCGCCGACACGCCGGTCACCTTCACCCGTGCCACCGATGAGAACCTCGAAGGGGTGCAGTTCTCCCTGCTGGCCAGCCACGACCCCGACGGCGCATCCCCACGACGGGCTGAGGCCACTCGTTCACTCGCACCGACGCGCCGGGTGGCCCCTCAATCATGCAGCTCCACCACGTCCCTGTCGTACAGCACGTGCGTGGCGTGGACCTGCTGGCCGGCGTGGCCGTGGGTGCCCCACACGCGGGCGAACTTGAGCTGCTCGGCGAGATCCTTGTGAATCCGCAACGCCAGCTCCCCCACCGTGCTGCCGACGGGCAGCGTGAAGGGCTTCTCCCTGTCCGCCGGCTTGCCCGGCTGCTTGGAATAGACGCGGATCACCCCGATCATCGCGAACTGTTTCGCCATCTTTTCGGTGAGCCCCTCGCCGGTGGTCGATGACACCGCGACCATCTCCGGCCTCGCCGGGCGCATTTCGCGCAGCACGGCCAGCGTGTCGGCCGCGCCGGGGGCGTCCGCCTTCGTGCAGGCGATGAGCAGGCCGGGCCCGATCTGCGGGCTGTCATCCTCGGCGTCGGGCTCGGTGCCGCCGATGCCGCGCTCCTCGAGCATGGCCAGCAGCGCCTCGATGTCCTCCAGCACGCTGGGCGCGGTCAGGTCGGCGACCAGCAGCACGGCATGCGTGTTGCGGATGGCGTTGACCAGGCCCGGCGGCATGTGCTCGGGCGTGACCGGGGGCAGGTCGACCAGCTCGATGGGCACGTCCTCGTGCAGGCCCATCCCCGGCGTGGGCATGGCCGTGCCGTAGGGGAACTCGGTGATCTTGACCGGGGCCTTGGTCAGGGCTCCGACGATGGACGACTTGCCGCTGTTGGGCATGCCGATCAGCAGCACCTGCCCGGCGCCCTGCGGCTCGAGATGGTACGGGTCCGGCGGGGCGCCCTTTTTGGGGGCGTGCTCGACGGCGTGGCGCATCTCCGAGATCCGCTTCTTCAGGTCGGACTGCTTCTTCTCGCTGGCCTTGTGCTTGGGGATGATCCGGAGCATCTCCTCCAGCGCGGCCAGCCGGTCAGCGTTGGTCGACGCGGCGCGGTAGCGGCGGTCGGCCTCGAAGTACTCGGGGGTCAGGTTCAGAGCCATGGGGGACAGTATAAGTGAGAAGTGCGAAGTGAGAAGTGAGAAAGCGGAAGCGGCGAGCCGCGGCGCCTGTTTGGTATCCGGTCGAGGCGATCGCCACCATGTTTAGCCCCCTCGCGTGCGAGGGGAGAGGGCGAGTGGTGTGCGGACGCAAGCGGACCCGCGGATGACGGATGCGTGCGAAGGACCGGGAAAAGCCGTTGCCCTACAGCACAGCCAATCGCAGAAACGCCATCAGCCCAATGACGCCGATCACCACGGCCCAGCTCACCCATGCGGGCATGGGTTTCATCAGCTTCGCCTCCAGCGAGTCGGGCTTCGGCGGGCGAAACGTGCCGGGGGTGAGGATGCCCACCTCGCGCAGATCCCGGCCGCACTCCGGGCAGATGAACGTCGGCAACCCGCGGACGTCGTAGCCGCAGTGACCGCACTCCGGGTGGGTGACGGAGCGGTTGTCCCGGGACAGTCGAATGCCCCGGGTCAATCCGCGACCGAACAGGATCAGCAGGATGACAAAGGTGACGAGCAGCCAGCTCATGACGCTCCCCCGGGCGATGCGGGTTCATCAATCCCCGGGATTGTATCCGGCGGCAAGATCGTTGGAGAAGCGCGGTGCGGCGGTGACGGAGCCCTCACGCCGCCCGATGGAAATGGCCGGCGCTGAGGTGGGAGGTCCGGA
>CAYVVX010000086.1:0-2012 GCA_964455315.1 uncultured Planctomycetales bacterium
CGACGTCGCCGTCGAGATCCATGTCGCCGTGGGTGTATTCGCACACGTCCGGAACCAGGTCGTTGTCCAGATCGTTCTGCGGTGTCACTTCGCATTCATCAAGCACCAGGTTGGCGTTGCAGTCGGTGCTGGTTCCGTTGGCCAGGTCGATGGGATCGTGGATCCCGTTGTTGTTGCAGTCCAGATCCGTGGCCAGCAGCGAAAGCCTGTAGAGCTGCGAGGAGCTGGGGGCTCCGCTCTCGTACACGCGCACGTAGTAATCGCCGGCCGTCGGCAGGGTCACGTCGGTGAGCACTTCGGGCTCGCCTGCAGTGGTCGAGGCACCGGTCGCGAGCACGGTGCTCCCATTGGAGGAAAGAATCTGCACGTTGAGATTGGCGATGGCCAGGCTGTCGATGATGGTGCCCGAATTGCAGGAGCCGTCGCTGTCGTTCTGGGTGCTGGCATCGTAGGTCAGCCCGACGGGGTTCAATACGCAGGTGAGGGCCCGCGTTCCTGTGACGGTAAACCGGAACCAGTCGGCTTCGCCGTTGGCGTCGATACTGAGCAGCGAACCATCGGCCACCGCGGCGCCGGGCACGTCGCCGAGGCTCAGGGGCACACCGGGGCCCAGCACACCCAGATAGCGGGCGGCACCTGCGGAGTTGTTGTCCTCGAAATCGTCGCCGTAAAGCCGCTGCCCGCCGCGGATATCGTCGTGCTGCGGACCGTCGAAGCCGGTGTTGAGGAACGGCTCCATCAGCTTGGTCTGGTTGGTCGGGCAGGAATGACGCAGGCCCAGCCCGTGCCCGTGCTCGTGCATCAGCACGTTGCGCAGGAAAAGGTACCCGCCGCTGGATGAGGCCCAGTTCTCGGCCCGGTCCAGGACCATGTCGCCGCCCGTTGACGGGTAGTAGTTGTACGCCAGCACGTTGAAGGCGCCGTCCTGCGTGATCATGGCGATGCGGATGTCGCCGCGGGTGGCCCCGCCGGCCGTGCCGAAGGCAGTCCCGTCGTCCCAGTCGTTGCCGTTGTAGGTGATGCGGGTATAGGAAGTCCCGGTCAGCAGCGCCCAGCGGTCGAAGCAGGCCTCGAACTGGGCGATCCATTTCGCCCGTCCGCCGGCGCTGGCGAACAGGCTGTCCATGCGGCTGAACAATTCGTTGGTTTCGCCGTCGACGATGACCCCGTCGGGGATAAAGCTCCAGGTCAAGACCCGCGGGCTGCCGGTTGAACCTGACCACCGGCTGGTGGTGACGAAGTAGATACCCACGTCGCCGGCGGGCTGGGGCTGAGTCAACTGGTTGTAGTAGCGCATCACGTCATCGGGGGTGCCGGGCGAGAAGCAGAACGCGGCCCCCTGCCCGCCCCCCAGCAGCCGGGTCGGATCCATCAACGGAGGGGACGGAAAGCCGGCTCCGCGGGGGCAGTTCATCTCTCCGGGAGGCCGTTCCGCCAGCGGAAAGGCCGTCCCGGCGGCAGCGCGCCAGCCCGCGCCGCAGAGGATCGCGATGATCATCGCCGACAGGGCCCCGATCCCCACGCGCAAACACATCGCCATGTCGTGAAAATCTCCGCGATCCGACCGTTCCGACGGGAACCCCGGCGCCGCCCGCAGGGGCCGGCGACCGGTGCTCTGCCTATCATACCCCGAGATGCGGCGAAAAGTCCTGCCCCGCCCGGCAAGGGGGGCCGCCCCCGGGCGAAACCCGCGACTTTTCCGGTCGTATGAGATAAGATACCTCGCCCCGGACGCCGGCAACGTCCGGGTTCACCGACCCAGGAGAGCGTGCTCACTCATGGCTCATGACCACCTGAAGCATTCCGTTGAGGCTCAGACCGGCCGATCCACCCTGCTCCTGATCGCCACCTTCATGGGCGGTCTGCTGGTGCTGAACTCCTACATCGCCGACTGGATCTTCGACCAGAAGGAATACCGGGACACTTTCGCCCTGCTGGGGGCCGTGCTGCTGGGGGCGCCGCTGGTCGCGCATGCCCTCAAGCACCTCCTGGAGGGGCACATGCACATGGAC
>CAYVVX010000086.1:2022-12349 GCA_964455315.1 uncultured Planctomycetales bacterium
TGGCGATGGCCATCGTGGCGGCCATCGCTCAGCAGATGTACCAGGAAGCCGGCGTGATCGCCTTCTTCATGATCATCGCCACCCTGATCGAGACCCGCACCGCCCTGGGGGCCCGGGCGTCGATCGAGTCGCTCATCCGCCTGACCCCCACGCGGGCTCACCGGCTCACCCCCGAGGGCCAGGAGGAGGACGTCGAGGCCCGCCTGTTGAAGCCCGGTGACGTGATCCGCGTCCGCCCCGGCGACAACATCGCCGCCGACGGCGTGGTGCTCAACGGGCAATCCACCGTCAACCAGGCCAACATCACCGGCGAGTCGATTCCCGTGGACAAGCTGGTCGGCGACGAGGTGTTCAACGGCACCAACAACATCACCGGCGCCCTGGACATCCGCGTGGTCAAGGCCGGCGCGGAGACCACCCTTGGCCGGGTGCAGTCGCTCATCCTTTCCGCTGAGCAGACGCGTATTCCGCTCATGCGGCTGATCGACCGGTACGCCGCGTGGTACACGCCGACCATCCTGATGCTGGCGGGACTGGTGCTCTTCTTCAAGCGCGAGGACGACGGCATGAGCCGGGCGATCACCATGCTGGTGGTCGCCTGCCCCTGTGCCCTGGTGCTGGCCACGCCGACCGCGATGGTCGCGGCACTGTCCTGTGCCGCCCGGCTGGGCATCCTGGTCAAGAACGTAGTGACGCTGGAGGGCGCCCGCAACCTCACCGCGGTCATGTTCGACAAAACCGGCACGCTGACCACCGGCGAGCTCTCCGTCACCCAGATGAAGCCCGTTTCCGGCGTCGAGGGCGGCGACCTCCTCCGGGCGGCGGCGTCCGCCGACCAGCTATCCAAACATCCCAACGCCCGGGCCCTGGTGGCGGTCGCCTCCAAGGCCAGGCTGAGCCTGGCCCGTCCGGAACACTTCGAGGAGGTCATGGGCAAGGGCGTCGCCGCCCGGATCGACGGCAGCGAGGTGCTGGTTGGGCGAAGCACGTTCCTGGCCGAGCGTGGCGTGGACATCAGCCAGCTGCAGACCGACCCGTCACTCAAGGAGCCCGAGGGGGTAAGCGTGCTTTATGTCAGCCGCGGCGGAAGCCTGCTCGGCTGGATCGGTCTCGAGGACCGCACCCGTGACGAGGCCCGCGAAGCCGTCCGGGAGCTGCGCGAGCTGGGCGTCCGCACGGTGACCATGGTCACCGGCGACAAGTGGTCCGTCGCCCGCCGCGTCGCCGCCGAGATGGGCGCCACCGACGTCCACGCCGAGGTGCTGCCGGCCCGCAAGCTGGAACTGGTGGACGAGCTCAAGCAACGCGGCCATCGCGTCGCGGTCGTCGGCGACGGTGTCAACGACGCCCCGGCGCTGGCCGCGGGCGACCTGGGCGTGGCCATGGGAGCCGCCGGCAGCGATGTCGCCATTAATTCCGCCAGCATCGCCCTGCTCAACAACGACCTCCGCCGGCTGCCGTTCCTGATCCGCCTCTCGCGGGCCACCACCGCGGTGATCTGGCAGAACCTGATCTTCGGCATCGCCTACATCCTGACGCTTGAGACCCTGGGCGCCATGGGCGTGATCAAGCCGATGCTGGCCGCGTTCATGCACATGGTGGCCAGTGCCGTGGTCATCTTCAACTCCGCCCGGCTGGTCCGCTTCGGCGAGCACCTGGGCACGGTGCCCGTCGCCCCCCGGCCGAGCGCTCCGCCGTCCAGACCATCGGCACCGCCCGCCGAACACGGACAGGTTGCGACGGCGTAGCGGTCGTACGCGACCGGTGAGGGAACTCGGAATCCCGGACTTGAAATCTGAGATTTGAAATCTGAGATCTGAGATCTGAAATCTGAGATCTGAAATCTGAGATCTGAGATCTGAGATCTGAGATTCCCGGAGTTGTGTCCGGTAACGACCTCGGATGTGCGGCGGATCGATCCGCTTGCAGGTTCGATCGGCAGCCGAATTCCCGGTCGATGATGCGACTCGATACGGGCGCCGGAACTGCGGGACTATCGGCGGCTGCCACCCATCACCGTGCCTTGAACATGCGATTGCTGGTCCCCCCCGCGCCCACCCGCACCCGGACCGGGCGCCCGCACCGGGGGCAGGCGGATTCGTAGGCCGTCGCGTCCCGGTTCCGATAAACCCGCTGATAGACGCCGCAGCATTCGTACTGGATGCCGATCCAGGGACGCTGGCTTCCCTGGGGCTCGGTGTCCGCGTGGGGAGGCTCCGATTGGCCGTCGGCCATGCCGGAAATATCCAGGATGTAGGGTGGATCGTCGGGCATCAACGGATTCATCGGTCGGGCCCGCCCGGGAACTGGAGCATCAGGATGGAACGATCGGCACGTTGACCGATGGCTACCTTTCGGGCGACGGCACCGGCTGGGTGGCCGCTTCCGGCCGGACGGTGCGGTCCTGCCGGGTGACATCCCGTCCCGGCTGGTCCGGCATGGGGTGCTCCCGGCGGTACTGCTCGATGCCGGCGGGGACGGGGAAGGCCTTGTCGACATCCAGCCCGGTCGCCTGGCAGAGCTTGAGGAGGGCGGGATAGGCCTGGTCGTAGATGCGCAGCTTGATGGCCTCGCTCTCGCGGCGATAGATCAGCGACCGGTCAATCACCGGCATCGCTTCGTCGTACATCCCCACCAGCATGCTCCACAAGGCCCCGGCGCGCAGCTCCTCGTAAGGCGGCAACTGGCGGCGCCCCTCCGGGTCGTCGAGCTTGTCCTTCTGGTAGTCGGCGTACACCTTCGCGGCCTTGTCCATGGCGCTGTTGAACTCGTCTCCGTAACCGCTGAGCAGGTTCATGTAGGCGTCCTGCATCAGGCCGACGATGATGAAGACCACGTCCTGGATGTCGCGCATCTCGGTGATCTGGCTGGTCACGAAGGCCTCGACGCCGCCCATGTACTGCTTCTCGGTCTCCTTGGTGACCATGTTCTTGTAGTTGTCCGCCAGATACTGGAGGTAGTTGCGGGCTTCGGCCTCCTTGCCGCCGAGGTACAGGAGGACGATGGCGCTCTGGAGATTGTTCACGTGCCCGCTGCGGAGCATCTCGCCGGCGGTCTCGCCCACCTCTTCGCCCGGCTCGGCGTGCCTGACGCCCGCGGCGATGTAGCTCTTGTGCATGGCCTCGATATAGCGCGGGTCGGGCATGTAGGTCAGGTAGGAGTTCATCGGCTGATCGATGTCGATGCGGAAGAGCACCCGGCCGTACCTGGCCAGGTCGGCCAGCGAGAAGAACAGGATGCGGTCGGTGTTGATGAGGTCGAATTCCTTGGCCTTGGCATAGGCCCCGCCCATGTCCGAACCGTACATCGACCAGTACATCGCCTGCGACCACGGCGTACGCCAGTCGATGGGGATGGGATGCTCGGTATAGAGCCGCCCGGTCATGGCCAGCATGTACCTGGGGTCCATCTTGTACTGTTCGAGCAGCACGCGGGCCCGCAGATGGGCCAGCAGGGCGTTGAGATCCTTGCTGTCGGCGGTGGCGAAGATGTCGAACAGCCGCTGGTCCCGGGCACTCGGCTCGGCGGCCTCCCTGCCGAGGGCGCGGTAGTCGTCACGATGTACGAAGCGGGTGTAGGGCAGGAAGAACTTCTCCTCGAGCGGGTGGTAGACGCGGTCGGTGCTGGTGCCGACGGTCACATCCACGCCGGCGTCGGCCAGGCGGTCGACCAGACCTTTCACGCCCGGCGAGGCACTGATCACCTCGTCGAGTTTCATGGGGGCGTCGGCCACCGGGCGGAACCAGTCGATGGTCTCGGCATCGGACAGGCCCACCGGCGGCGGGCCCAGCAGGGTCTCCATGGTCGCGGCCCACATGCGCTTGTAGTACCAGTGCATGTCGTCCTGGCGGTTGCCCACCTTGTGATGCCAGGTCCAGGCCAGCTGGCGGTAGAGTCCGACCACCTTCTCGTTGTTGGGGATGCCCTCGTCGCGGAGCAGGCGGATGCCGTTGTAGACCCACTGCCACCGCTCCGGCGCCGTGTGCGTCGCGACGGAGATGTTGTAGGACATGTTCCAGCTGTGGAAGCTCCACACCTCCGGGAAGCGGGGCTGGAGCGTGCAGATCCATTCCGAGAGCTGGTGGGCCTCGTAGAACTTGCCCTCCTGCTTGAGCCGGTCCGCCCGCATCCAGAGCAGGTCCGCGACGATGCCGCGGAAGGCGCCGCCGGCCGCGGAGACCCATGCATACTTCGGCGGCAGCTCCTTGTAGATGTCGGACTGGGTGACCAGGTTGAGCTCGCGGCGCTGGCGGTTGATGGGCGCCTGCAGCCATGCCGCCAGGGTGATGCACAGCGCTGCCGCTCCGAGGGCAAGCACCTGCACCAGCGTCGCGGAGCGTTTGGCACGCATCCGCTCGAAAAGGTATTCGCCTGACTCAACCGTCGTGGCCATGTACGCTCTCAATCCATCCGGCGGCATCAGCGCCGGTATCCTACACTACAACGTCGGCCGGCCGACCTCGCGGCGACTGAGCACCACGCCGCCGATGAGACCCAGCACAAGCCCCTTGATCACCACCAGCACCAGGATTGCCTTGAGCACCCACATGAGCGTGACCAGCCGCCCGCCGACGATGTTGTCCACCGGATCAAATGCCGAGAAGTCCGGCGTCAACCACACAAAGAAGGACGCCACCGGGCGCAGCAGCGGGCCCAGGATCCAGAGCGGATCCTCGCCGGTGGTTCGCACGTGGGCGGCCTCAATCGCCTCGGACAGGAATCCGGAAGCGTAGGAAACAATCACCACCAGCACGGTGCCGAGGCACGCTACGGGGAAAGACAGGAAGGTGGACAACAGCAGACCGGCCGCGGCGATGAAGGCCAGTTTGCACCAGATCATGATCAGCCCCCTGGCCAGGTTGCCTTCGAAGCTGCCCATGCGGAAGAGCAACTGCAAACTCTCGTTGCCCTCGAACATCACCGTGTTGCGGGGATCGAGGTTCTGGAGCTTGACGTACAACTCGCCCTTGCTGTTGACCGACTTGGCCCGCAGGGGGATGTCATACTCCTGGTCGACGACGAAATCGGTCTTCTCCCAGACCTGGTCGACGGTGTCGGGTTCGCCCTGGTCGCCTGACTGCCAGCGGAGCATGACCGGCAGGAAATCCACCCCCGACGGGCTGACCGGCTTGATGTGCAGGAACAACTGCTGATCAGACTCGCGGTCGACGATGAGGTTGGAGAACTTGAAATCCATGAAGTCGCCGGGGGCGATGGAGCGCCACTGCCGCTTGAGCTGCTCAAGGGCTTCATCGCGGCGTTTCTGCACCACCGCGGGGGTGAGGTCGTCGAGCCCCCCCTGCTCGCGCAGGGCCCGCATGTACTGGTCGGCGTAAGCCTCGAAATCGGGCGGCTCGGGGCTCTGGGCAGGCCGGGCGGTCAGCACCTGGTTGGCCACCCGCTCCTGGTCGCCCGGAACGCTGGTGGGCAGATGCCGCATGTACAGGACGATGAACAGATAGACCGCCAGCCCGGCGATGAACAGGATCCCCGCGTTGAGCGTCGCGATGCCCAGCCACTTGCCGAGGAAGAACTGCCAGCGCGGAATCGGCTTGCTGACCACCATGAAGATGTGCTGGTCGCGGATCTCGTTGGCGATGGCCGAACAGGCCAGGAACAGGGTCAGCAGGCTCAACAGGAAGCTGATCCCGCCCAGCGAGTAGCCCAGGAACATCTGGATCCGGCTGTACAGCGTGGCCCCGTCGCCCTGCACGGTGAACGGCAGCAACGGCACCAGCAGCACGATGATCCCGATGAAGACCAGCGCGATCTTCATCCGGATGCCTTCGGAGATCATGTGGCGGGCGACCGCCCAGATGCGTGACACGTTCGACGAGGCTCCAGATCTCGCGGGCGGCGACGTTGTTCAACGAGGCGGTTCAGCCGCGAGGTGATACTCCACAACGGATCTCATTAGCAATACTGATACTACGCGGTCAAGGGCGATCCGGTTCATCCTCGCCGCTCGGACGCCTGCTCCCCAGGAGATCAGCGAGAACGCTTTCGTCGGCCTGTTCAGGCACCTGCGGAGGCGGTGCCGGGGCGTCTTCCCGGGGCGCCGCGGCGTCCGGGCCGGAGACCAGGTCCTCGATGATCTCGCGACGCTCTCCTTCCGCGTGCTCGGGCGCCGTCGTCGGCTGTGCGGCCGGCTGCGGGCGCGGTTCGGCGGCGGCCATCAGCGAGTCCACGACGGCGGCCCCCTCGGGCGCCCCCACGGAGAGGAAGTCGGCGATCTGACCACCGGCGGAAACGCCCGATGTCGTCTGCCGGGCCTGCTGGGCCTGCTTGACGATGCGCAGGAAGAAGGTCTCCAGCCGGTCCGACGGCGTGGTCACGTCGAAGCGGACGCCGTCCGGGGTGCCCTGCTCCTCGACGATGATCTGGCGGATGCGCCGCAGGGCGCCGTCACCCAGCCGGTCGGTGGTGATCTGGGTCAGGTTCTCGCGGCGCAACAGTTCGTCCACCTCGCCGACGGCCTGCTGCCGCCCGCCGTAGAGGACGTTCACGCGCTGACAGACATCCTCCACGTCGGCCAGAAGGTGGCTGCAGAGCAGGATGGTCTTCTTCTTCTGGCGGTTGAGGAAGACGATCAGATCCTTCATCTCGCGGGTGCCCACCGGGTCGAGCCCGCTGGTGGGTTCGTCGAGGATGAGCAGGTCAGGATCGTTGATCAGCGCCTGGGCCAGGCCGATGCGGCGGGCCATGCCCTTGGAATACTGCCCCACGCGCCGGCGGGCCTCGCGCTTGAGGCCGACCATTTCCAGCAACTGTTCGACACGGCGGCGGCGCTCGGGACGGGGGATCTGGAACAGCCGGCCGTAATAGTCCAGCGTCTCGCGGGCATCGAGGAAGCGGTAGAGATACGACTCCTCGGGGAGGTAGCCGATGCGGCGCTTGATGGCGACGTCGGTGGGCGCGCGACCGAGCACCAGGATGCGCCCGCGGGTGGGGTAGAGCAGGCCGAGCAGCATCTTGATGGTGGTGCTCTTGCCCGAGCCGTTGGGGCCCAGCAGCCCGAAGACCTCGTTCTCGTGAACGTCCAGGTCGAGCTTGTCCACGGCCACGACCCGCTGGCGCAGCCAGAAGTCGCGGAAGATCTTGGTCAGCCCGACGGTCTGAATGACGGATCGGTCGTTGATGCTCATGACTCCTCGACGAGCGCCGAATGCGAGCCGGCGCGGCGGCAATCGCGACTCGCTGGATTCACAGTTCCCAGGCCCGGCCGCGAGCCGATCATCGCCGGCCCCGCCACGGTGCAACCGGGACACACTATTGTAAGGCTTTGTTCGGCCGAAGGCTCCCCCGGCCCGCGATCCGGCCCGGTCGGTCAGGGCTTGGTCTGCTTCTCCATGGCCCGCCGTTCGGCCTCGCGGATCTGGACCGGGTCGGTGTTCAACAGGAGGATCAACTCGTTATCGCCCCCGGGCAACTGCCAGAGGACCGGGCGTTCATCGGTGCCCTGGAAGATCCGGCGGATCTCGCGCTGCAGCAGGCCGGCTTTGACCAGCGACGGATTGTCCTGATAAGGCTTCAGCAGCCGCTCGAACAGCACCGCCCTGGCCTGGGTGGCGGCCACAATTTGCTCGCTTTCGCCGCGGGCGAGCTGGATCCGCCCGCCGGCCTCGCCCTTGGCGTCGTTTTCCAGGATCTCGTTGATGCGGCGGAAGATGTCCTGCCTGGCGTCCTCGTCATCCTCGATCTGGTCGAGCCGGTCGATCTGCTCGTTGATGGCCTCCCAGGCGGCGCCGGCGGCGCCCTTGAGGATCTTCTCGCGCTCCCGGATGGCTTCCTGCTCCAGCTCCCTCTGGCGGGCCTGGGCCTTGGCGACGCTGTTGAACTCCTCACGAACCTGCAGTGGGTAGAATCGGTGGGTGGTCAACATGCTCTCGATGCGAATGCCGGTATCGAGGGCGGTGAGGGTTTCCTGGGCCCGGCGGCGAATCTCGGGAACGAGCAGGTCCTCGGCATGATAGAACAGGTCGTCGGCACTGACCCGGGCGGACTCCGCGACGATGGCGTTGCGGATGACACCGGGGAGAAGCCTGTCCACCTGGTCGGAGCCCACGTTCTTCACGAAATCGCGGGGCTTCTCGATGCGGTAGACCACCCGCAGGTTCAGGTGCATGATGGCCCGGTCGCCGGTCAGCACCGCCCCGTCCGTGGCCGGGTCGAGCTCGTTGCCCTGGATGGGCAGTTCGCTGAGCTCCTTCTTGCGGTCTTCCTCGCTGATCCGCAGCCAGAAATCGCTGATCTCAATGGTCACCGGCGCGGTGGGCACGCGGAACTTCTGGTCCACCGGATAAGGCCAGGCCAGGTGCAGACCCGGCTGGCGCGGTTCGAGCATGTGCCCGAAGCGGGAGAGAACCACCACCTCGTTCTGCTGGACCTGGAACACGCCGCTGAACAGGAACAGGATGACCACCACCACCATGATCGCCTTGAGCACGCGGAAGCTCGACTTCAGCGCGTCGGACAGCGACTGGGTCGCGGGATCGAGCGGCTCCTCGACCACCGGGAGGGCGTGGTCGTGATGATGGTGCCCGTGGGCGTGACCATCATCGTGATCGTGAGAATGTCCGGGATGCTCGGCCAAAGCCTGTCACTCCGTGTTGAGCGACCCTCGCGGGCGACTGAATCGAACCTGGGACCGCCGGCGGCTTACTTCACGCGGACCACGTCCGGGTGCGGCGGCGGCGCGGCGGCGGCGCCATCACCGTGCTCCCCCCCGCCGTCCGGCGACTGTTCGCCGTCCTTCTCAATCTCCTGGAGGAGGTCATAGGGGGCCACGTCGCCGCCGAGAATCACGGTGGCCCGCGAGGAGAGACTGTCCCTGAGCTTCTCCAGCTTGAGCAGGAAGAGGGCCAGATCGGTGTTTTTCTTGAACGTCTCGTTGTACCCGGCGGCGCGCTCCTGCCCCCTGGCGACGATCTCGGCGGCGCGGCGGTCGGCGAACGCCAAGATGGTCCGGGCGATGCCCTCGGCGGTGTCCTTGATCTTGCGGGCGTCGGCTTCACCCCCGGCGGTGTAACCCTGGGCTTCGGCCTGACGCTCCTTCTTCATGGCTTCGAACACGTTGCCGGTGATCACCGCGGGCAACGCCAGCCGCTCGATGCCGATCATCTCGACCTCCAGCCCGTCGCCGAAGCTGCCCTCCAGTTTCTCGCGGACCCTGGCCAGGATGTCCCGCTCGATCTGGTCGTACTTGAGCTCTTTGGGATTGACGGACACGAAGCTGGAGAACGCGTACTCACCCAGCACCGCCTTCTGGGCGGTGCGGATCAGATCCTTTAGCTGCTCCCCGGCGGCGTGCTCGGAGCCGTAGCGGACGCTGAGCGTGTGGGGGTTGTTCACTCTCCAGATGGCCAGCGTGGAGATGATCACGTTCATGCCGTCGCGGGTCTGGGTTTCCTCGCCGGCGGTGATGGCGGTCTGCTTGCGGCGATCGAACTTGGCGACCCGCTGGATCGGCCACGGCCACTGCCAGTAGAAGCCCTCGTCGCTGATGACGTCGTCGTCGGTAGCGCTGCCGAAGGTGTACCGGACGGCGACTTCCTGAAAGCTGACCTGGAAGGCGACCATGTACAGCAACAGGATCCCCACCAGCAGGGCACCGGCGATCAGTGAAGGCAGGCTGCGTTTCATGCGGTTTTTATCTCTCCTGGTGGACGGTCTGGCGCCGTCACGTCCGCGTGTCTACGGGTTGGATTTGGCTCCGCTGAGCATCATGTCCAACGCCGCACTCATGGGGTCCTGCAGGTTCAGGTAAAGCTGACGCACCTTGTTCTGCCCGAGAATGATGTACTTGCGGATGTTGGCGGTCGCCTCGACGCGGGCTTCGAGCAGCTTGCGAAGATCGTACACCTCCGGAGCGGCTTCACGCGTCTTCATCTCCTGTACGAAGGCAGTGGCCCGGGCGTGCTCGCCGTTTTCCAGTTCCCAGCGGCGGGCCCGGGCCTGAATGAGCAGGCTGGCCGCTTCGCCGCCGATGGGGCCGGTTTTGGTCTTCTCGTCGCCGAAAAAGAGGCGATCCACCTCGGCCTGCTGCTTCGCGATCCGTGCGGCCAGCTTCCCGGCCGCATCCTCATCCGACCGGTCCAGCCTGGCCCGCTGGGATTCCAGCGCACCGAGCGCCGTGATGGCGTCGTACAGCTCCTGGGCCCGGTCCTCGTCGCCGGCCACCTGGACCAGCCGCTTGCGGCGGTCGCTTTCCGCGGCCTTGATGGCGGCGGCGGCCTTCTGTCCGGCGCCGACCACCTCCTGGAATTCCTTGGCGGCGGCCTCGGGGGGATGAATCCCCTGCAGGCCCAGGAATACGATCTCGATGCCC
>CAYVVX010000087.1:0-1931 GCA_964455315.1 uncultured Planctomycetales bacterium
TAGTTCTACGAGGCGGGATTCGTGCACCTCCGCGCGGACCAATTCCGTGCGAGGCAGGACTGCTTCGTCCCCTCCCATATCTGCAAAGATCCGTTGCTGTCCCTCACCCTCCGCAGTTTGGCGACGGCGTATCATCTCTTCCCGAGTAGCACTTCTGGAAGGTGCTGAAGTCGGTGCCGTCGACATCGCCGTCGCGGTCGAAGTCGGCGGGGAGGATGCCCTGGTTGTCGGGGGTCAGGGGGCATCCGGGCGGCAGGGCGGCCGGGTTGTAAGGAAGTTTCTCCCGGGTGGCGCAGGCCCGGAACGTGGTGAAGTCGAGATCGTCCACGTGGCCGTCGGCGTTGAAGTCGGGCGGCACGATGACCGGGGCCCCTGAGCCGGTCAGCACCAGCGACAGCGGCAGGGCCAGGTCGTGGCACCCGATCGACTGGGCGGTCACCGGCCCGTTGTCGGCCGGAGCGAACGAGGCCAGCGTGGGCAGCGTGAACAGCGACTCGCCGCCGGTGAAGGTCTGGGTGGGACTGAAGCGCGGCAGGGTGAAGCCGGTGGTGTAGATCCGCCCGTCCGCGGGGTGCTCCTGCATCGCGGTGATGCGGGCCACATAACCGTAGCCCTGGGTCTGGACGGGATCGACCGGATTGTCGATGGTCAGGGGCGCCAGCGGGCTCAGGCACGATCCGGGGCCGGCCGTGCAGGTGATGTCGAAGCGGTAGACCGGGGTGGATACCGAGGCCGGCACGCCCGAAGCATAGCTGGCCGGGTCAATGGACGATGCCAGGTACAGCCGGTGGGTCGATGAGACCAGCATGGCCGTCGGGGCGGTGACGGTGATCAGTTCGGCGTGCTCGGAGGCGTTGCCGATGGCTTCATCGTAGATCAGCACCCAGTCGTTCTGGGGCGAGGCCGCCTGGGCGGCCAGGACGAAGACATGGCCGGCATTATCCACTTCGATCTCGCGCAGCCGCTGCAGGTCGGGCTCGGGAACCCAGAAGGCGCAGTCATCGGGTACCGTGTCGGGCAGGATGCTCGAGTAGGTGTGCGGGTTGCGGCCATACAGGGTCAGCAGGTCATAGCCGCCGTTGCCGGTCAGGTGCAGCCTGGCGGCCGCCTTGTAGGGACAGCCCACCGTGGGCGTGACCAGGACCGGCACCACGTAGACGATGCCGGGATCGCCCGGGCTGAAGGCCGCGTCGGCCAGAGGCAGGCCGGCGTACACGCCGCCGGGGGCATCCACACCCACGTGGACCTGGACCGTGTCACCATCGGCGGACAGGCTGGGGAAGTATCCGGACGGAACAACCGGCGTGCCGTCCAGCTTGAGCAACCCCTGGGCGCCGTGAAGCTGGTACAGGGTGCCGGCGCTATCGCTGATCAGCCGGCCGTTGGATCGTGTTCCCGCCCCGCCGGCCGGGGGCAGCGCTTCGCCTCCGGTGCAGGCCAGGGTGGTGTCGTCCAGGGCGTACAGCGCATCCCCCTGCTGCCCGGCCAGGCCGGTCTTGCCGGCGATGAGCAAAGCCGCTGCCTCGGGGTTCGACGGCTCCGGTCCGCTAGGTGACCGCGTGGCCAGAGACATCCCGCCATGCAGCGCGGCACTGGCCTGCAAATTGAACGGCCCGCAGGCATTGGGGGGAGGAGGCATCCGTACCAGCGAGTCGAAGGCCAGGACGTCGGCCATGTCGATGTACTGGTCCTGACTGAGCTTGCTGTCCAGGCAGGCCTTGGCCAGGCCGGTCTGGCGAAGCGTCTGGCCGTATTCGGCAAGCAGGAGCAGATAGTCGCGGCCGCTGACGGCGCCTTCGCCGCTCAGGTCCGCACACTGCGAGCTGCAAATGATCTGCGGGTCGAAGTTGTCGATCCAGACCCGTGAGGGAACGGGGTTGTTCTGCCCGTCACGCGAGGCGATGAGAGCCAGCTCGACATACGTGCCGCGG
>CAYVVX010000087.1:1941-12336 GCA_964455315.1 uncultured Planctomycetales bacterium
AGTCCACCGCCTGCGAACCCGGCCACTGCCTGGCCGTGCCCACACCAGGGAATCGGGCGTAGAACACGCCCAATGCCCCGCTGCCGATGGCTCCCGGCCGGTCTGGAATGGGCATCCTTACACGGGCCATTTCGAAGCTGCGCACGCCCACGTCCTGCTTGTCGCTGAGATAGACCACCAGCTCGGCACCGGGATCCTCCATGAACAGGTATTCGAAGGTGATGGTGATGTCCTCGTCGCCGGCCCGGGCGAAGGCACCCTTGGCGGCGACGGAGGAGGCCGGCTGGAAGGCGCTCTGGAATCCATCCTTGTCCGTGCGCATCTCCATAACGCCACCCACCCCTGCCAGGGAAGGCACTTCGGCCTGCACCTGCTGAGAGCCAAATCGCTCGACAGCTCCTTCAAGGGGCGGCCCCGAGGCCGGTTGCATGTCGGCCAGATCGCGCAGCCTCCTGCGCACACGAATGTCGAATTCATTGAACGGCGAGGGTGTCTCATCGTTCATGGCGATGATCGCCAGCGAGAAGCCCAGCAACGGATGGTCCACGATACGCGAACCGTTGGGCATCGGATTGGCGGGATCGGCCGGAGGCTCCATGGGTTGTCCGTTTTGATCCACCAGCGACTCGTAGTAAAGCGTCTGCAGGCCGGTGTTGAGCACGGCGCCGGGATGCAGCTTAAGCATCTTGACATACACGGTTTCGTGGAGCGGCGTACCATCCGGCAGCGCCTGTGGCGGCTGGAACTCGAAGCCCGGCCGGTTGGTCAGGTTCAGCTTGGCATCCGGCAGGATCTCCAGTGTTTCGAGCACCCAGTTCTGGGCCGGGTCGCCGGCGAACCGCCCGCTCACCGGGGCTTGCCAGATTCCGGACAGATGCTGCGGGTTGACCCCGCCCGGGCCGGCGTCGTCATCGCGGGCCCGCAGCTCCAGCAGCGTGCCCTGGGCCAGGGCCGGGTTGGTCTCGATGACCACGTGAAGGATGTTCTGATCAATGAACGGATGCGCTGGCGACGCGGGGTCGGGATCGAGATCGAGGTAGCGGTCGCCCTCAGAGGTGATGATGTTGTCGATGATGCTGGCGGTGCCTTCGACAAAAAACTCGCCGCCGGAGTTCAGCGAATCGAGCATGTGAATGGCATTGAACTGGACGGGGGCGTCGGTGGTGATCTCAGCCTGGCGAACCGTCACCAGACTGCTGCGAATCTGGGCCTGATCGCGAGCAATAAGCTTGCCCTCGATCTCGATCCGGCCCGCAGCCGTTCCACCTGCGTCCACGCACGGCGTCCCTTCGCCATCCATCCGCAGATCGATGCATCCGCCGCCCTCGACGATCAAATCCTGGCCGGGGGCGATGCGAACGGTACCTTGGCCAGTCAGCCTAGTTCGCAGGATTGCAGGATCAAAGAAGCGGGCCTGAGAGACATTGAAGATGGTGTCTGTGCCCAAATTAATATTGCCTGGACCGTCGAATGAACTGGAGCGGACATCGAAAACCATGGGATCCAGCGAGGTGCCGCCCGTCACACCCAATAATTCCTGAATAAAGAACCGGCTATGCGAAACGACGCCGGCACTTCCAACCTGCGCGCTGTTGTTGTCGAGAATGAGGAGTCCGATCTGCGGCGAACTGAACGCGGCATACAGGCCTGCAGCTTCTACCGCGGCCGTATTGCCGATGATTCTGAGATTACTGATCCTAGAACGTGCCGTGCTCAGATGTACGCCGGCCCCCGAGGTATACGGAGTCGTGTCCGCGCCCCCATCCGTGACGGTAAATCCATCCAGAATGGCCGTGGGGCCACTTCGGGCATCGACAACTCGAAAACTTCTTGATGATCCGTCCCCGTTCAAATCACCACTGAGCACGGTTTGGTTGGTGAGAGGGTCCGCGTTTCGTTGATCGCGATTGACTTCACTGCCATTGAAGCCACCGTAGATGCCAAGGCCATCGACTAACGAAAAGGAGGCCCAACGATCGCCACCGACAGGTGCTGGTCTGTATATGCCCTTGGCAACCCAGATCTCGCTGACAGCGCCAGCGGATGCCTGTGCTGTCTGCATCGCCAGTTGAAGGCTTGAGAATGCGTCCGCCCAACTTGTCCCACGGTCAATGCCCAATGCGGCCGTATCGACGTACAAAAGTGCGGGAATCATGGTGCTGCTGTACTCGTATGCTCCCATATCCAAGATGGGGCCGACGCCATTTCCGGAGTCTGTGGTAAAGGGATCGTCGTAGCGGCGCACATTCAACGCAAGATCAATGCCCAGCATGGGTTGAATCCCGACGGTATATGCATCTGTGTCGGCGTCGTTGTCTCCCGCGTCGATGCAGGGGGAGCTCGGCGAGAGCCGGAGATCGTCATCAAGCGTCCCAACAATGCCGTCCGCTCCAGAGCGGTTCACCAGCAGCGGATAGTTCAGGACATTGCCGAACTCATCCCATCCATTAGGCCACATGCACGTATAACGCGTGGTAATACCCTGCCCACCCCCCTGGTCAGACCTCAGTTGCTTGTAATTCACACTCAGGTTATTGGGGGCAGTGTTGTAGTCAATAATACAGTTGCTGATGAAACAGGAAGCTCCGAGCGACGAGCGGTTGTATACCGCGCCTGTGCCATCGACACTGCTGGCCGTGTTCACTGAAAATGTGCAGTTGATCGCTGTCATGTTGCCCGAGTTATAACACGCACCCGCCCAAAGGCCCGAGTTGCCGCTGAATACACAGTTGATCAATCGCAGATTGGAAGACGTGCTTGTAAGTGCGCCGGCCTGGCCGCTCCCATTGCCATTGCCCAAAAACCGGCAATTGCTTACCGTCAGCGGCTGCTGCGACCCGGTCCACAGCCCCCCCCAATTCGCCAGAAACACGCAGTTCCGAATGGCCGCCGTCCCATCATTAATCACCATTCCGCCGTTTGTCGTAGCCGCGGTTATCGTAAACCCATCCAGGATCGCTGTCTCGTCCGTGCCTGTAGCCCACACCACGCCGTAACTGTTATCATCATTGTTGATGAATCCGGGTTCATCGTTCCCGTTCAGATCGCCGGACAGAATGGTCGGGTGGGCGGACGGGTTCCGGTAATCCGGTGTGTCCGCGCCCAGGCCCGCGAAACCGCCCAAAAGCACAACGCCGCTCAACAGGTGAAACGAGGCGCTTGCCTGGCCGGGCGTCTGCTCCTGTCCCTGATCGGGCCTATAGATTCCGGCGGCAACCCGGATTTCAATCGCCCCAAAGAGGGACAGCAGTTCCGCCGACGCCAGCGCATCTTGCAGGGTATTGTACGCACTGCCCCAACCCGTCCCATTGCCGCCGGGCGGAGCATCGTCATCAACATAAATGATGGATTCGACATCGTTATCCGCTTCGCGGACGGTAATGAAGCTGTCCGGAAATCCTGGCACACTCAGCCGAAAGGTGGCTGAGCCATTGATCAAGTCCTCGTCTTCCGCCGCACTGAGCACGACCAATTGAGGACTGGTAAAGTTATCACTTGCAAACACCAGTTGGGAACCCGATGCCACCGAAAGATCGGCATCGCCCGACTCATGCACGATCTGCGCGGTCACCGGGTTCTCCGGTGCCCATGCCAGCGTAACGCTGAAGGATGCGGTCGTCCCCTCCAACACCACGATATAATTCGACGAACTCAGTATAAAACGCGTCGCGGACGCCTCATAGGCACCCATGTCAACAAGAGGTGGAGCGCCGTTGCCGCTGTTGGCGACATCCGGGTCCTCGATAAAGCGGGGGTTGCCATCAAGGTCCCGATCGGGCATGGGTTGAATCCCGACGGTATATGCATCTGTGTCGGCGTCGTTGTCTCCCGCGTCGATGCAGGGGGAGCTCGGCGAGAGCCGGAGATCGTCATCAAGCGTCCCAACAATGCCGTCCGCTCCAGAGCGGTTCACCAGCAGCGGATAGTTCAGGACATTGCCGAACTCATCCCATCCATTAGGCCACATGCACGTATAACGCGTGGTAATACCCTGCCCACCCCCCTGGTCAGACCTCAGTTGCTTGTAATTCACACTCAGGTTATTGGGGGCAGTGTTGTAGTCAATAATACAGTTGCTGATGAAACAGGAAGCTCCGAGCGACGAGCGGTTGTATACCGCGCCTGTGCCATCGACACTGCTGGCCGTGTTCACTGAAAATGTGCAGTTGATCGCTGTCATGTTGCCCGAGTTATAACACGCACCCGCCCAAAGGCCCGAGTTGCCGCTGAATACACAGTTGATCAATCGCAGATTGGAAGACGTGCTTGTAAGTGCGCCGGCCTGGCCGCTCCCATTGCCATTGCCCAAAAACCGGCAATTGCTTACCGTCAGCGGCTGCTGCGACCCGGTCCACAGCCCCCCCCAATTCGCCAGAAACACGCAGTTCCGAATGGCCGCCGTCCCATCATTAATCACCATTCCGCCGTTTGTCGTAGCCGCGGTTATCGTAAACCCATCCAGGATCGCTGTCTCGTCCGTGCCTGTAGCCCACACCACGCCGTAACTGTTATCATCATTGTTGATGAATCCGGGTTCATCGTTCCCGTTCAGATCGCCGGACAGAATGGTCGGGTGGGCGGACGGGTTCCGGTAATCCGGTGTGTCCGCGCCCAGGCCCGCGAAACCGCCCAAAAGGGACAGGCCGCTTACCAAATGGAACGCCGCAGCATTATCGCCCCCAGAACCAGCCGGCTTGTATGTGCCTTGAGCAACTCGAATCTCATGCACGGAACCAGGCACCTGCGCGGCCAAAGTGAGTGCGTCCTGCAAGTCGATGAACGCATCCGCCCAGCTTGTGCCGGAGTCTGCACCGATCGCGTCACGATCCACATACAGCACCGCAGGGGGTTGGTCGTCGTCGAGTTCGACGGCTGAGACCAACCCATCCGAAATCCCCTCAGCGCTTATCCGAATGACTGCGGTCCCGGGAACGAAATCCGCATCATCTTGGGCGGCCAGCGTAACCGTCTGCGGGTCCGCGTAGTTCTCAGCATCAAACACCAGCACAGCGCCGTCCTGCACTGTTATGTCCACGTCGCCTGACTGCCACTCGACGTTTACCATCAGGTCGGCCCCCGGAGCGGCGGAGAGTGCCACCGTGAACGTAGCGGTTCCGCCTTCCGGCACGGTGACCGGATTGGGCACGATGACGAAGCCGGGAACTGGCGGCCCTGCCCCTTCTTCGTAGGCCCCCATGTCAACGGCGGCTCCACCGATGCGCGCGTTGCCGCTGAGATCCAGCGGCACAGGCTCCAACACATCACCGTCGCCATCAAGGTCGGCAGAATCGGCCGGGAGAGCCGAACCATTACCTGCGTTGATGCACGGTGAACCCGCCGAAAGGCGCAGATCGTCATCCAGCGTGCCTGTAACGTTGTCCGGGCCATCGCGATTCACGAACAGTGGATCGCTGTTGATGTTTGCAGTGCCCCAGTTGATGGTGACCGGCTGGGCCACCAGCGCGATCTGTGCCTGCCCTCCCTGCACATCTGAGTAGGATATGTTAAGCGTGCAGTTTTCAAGGCCAATCTGGGGGCCGCGCGAGACGGCCGTGTTACCCCAGAGAATGCTGTTGATTACTGTAACCGCCGAACCCTGGCTGTAGAGCGCTCCTCCGGCATCAGCGGAAGCATGGTTGCCTGTGAATGTACAGTTGGTGAACGTCGCACTGAGGTTGGGCCGGAACAGTACGCCACCCCCGTACCGGGCGGTGTTGGCGATAAACTCGCAATTGGTAACCGAGAGGTTGCCCCCAAGTTCGTGATACATGGCCGCGCCGTACGCCAGAGAAGCATTCACGGCATTACCGATAAACCGGCAGTTTACGACGCTGGTGTTGCTGCTGGCGGTGTACATGCCGGCACCAAAGCCACCTGTATGCCGGGTGAAGACGCAGTTGGCAACAATGAGGGCTGCATTGCTGACATGCAAACCCCCTCCGTTTATGTTTGCGCCGGACCCACTGGCGTTACCGGCCTGAACGGTAAACCCATCGATGATCGTGTCTGCTGCCGTGCTCGCGGCGCTGACTACGTGATAGCTGTTGTCGGCGTAGTTGGCGAAGGTAGAGCCGTCGTCGCCATTCAGGTCACCAGAGAGGATGGTGAGGTTGAGGCGGTGATCGCGCTGCCCGCGGCTGGTCTCCCCACCGTCAAAGCCGCCGTAGACCCCCACGCCGCTCTTGAGCTGAAACGTCGCCGAGCGGGCTCCGCCGGGGCCGGCGGGACGGTACGTACCTGTCGCCACCCAGATCTCGTCACCGGCCACGGCGGCGGCCAGGGCCGACTGCAGATCCGTGAAAGCATCCGCCCAGTCCGTACCGGTATTGCCACCCACAGCATCTGCCTTGGTATACCACACTGCTGCCCGGACTGGGTCCAGTGGCAAAGTCAGAAAACCAACGAGGCTCATCCAGGCGAACTTCGATGAATTCACGGCAGCACCTCCTGCTGGCAGCCGCTGGCTACCGGCACCAGATCTCGGAACGGCATGATGGTGTATCGCTCCGTCACATGCATCCCCTTGCGGATGTGAACGAACTCTGCATGTCCGTCCATGAAGGCCAGGTCGTGGTGGAGGGCCCGGCTGTGCCACTCGACGCGCAGCGGGCTGAACAGGTTGTGCTGGTGGACCCAGCCAAAGTCACCGATGAGCAGCAATCGCGATTCGTTGGAGACGGACGAGCGACTGAGGGCCTTGAGCCTTCTGTTTACCTTGGTCCACATGGAGCGGCACGGGTCAACCGCTTCAATGTTCACCTGGTTCTGACCAATGAGCAGGGGATTCGTGGTGTAGCTGGTACCGTAGTAGCTCCAGACCGTTGGTCGTTCGATCTCGCCGCCGTCGTCAGCAGGGCAGAAAAACACATCGGCGTCTGCTCGGGTCACCACCGGCAGTTTCAGATAGCTGTTCAGCGGCTTGGGCACCGGGCTGCTGGGATCAGAACCGAAAGGCGGGCCGCCCGCCCCCTGGATGCCGCCATAGTTATAGTTCGCATTCACCGACTGAAAGAAGCGGTCCCTATTTGCATCCAGGTACTGGTGCCATGCCACCGCGATCTGCCGAAGATTGGACAAACACAGTGTCCGGCGAGATTGTTCTCTGGCTTTGGCCAGACTTGGAAGCAGGATGGCGACAAGCAGGGCAATCACCGCCACCACCACAAGCACTTCAAGAAGGGTGAAGCCTGAGGCGGTACAGGGATTGTGGGGCGAGTGGCTGGGCGCCAGGATGTCCCGGCCCATGTTTCGTGGGTAGAGGCGATTGTTCATGGCTCGCTCCCCGAAGCAGACAATTGCGGTGGCTGCGCAAGCTGATCCAGCCGCGCCCGAACCGCCCCCTTCATCCACCCTGCACCTGGTGTGCTCATGCATGTTTCGAACGCCCTAATGGCTTCGTCAATCCGATTCTGTTTGGTGGCGCGCTCGCCGGCGGCGAACCATGCCAAGGGATGCTCCTGATCGGGAAGCGTTTCAATCAACTCATCCAGCGTTTCCTGCTCATCCAGGAGGAAACCGGTCACAGCAAACTCAGGTGATGTGGGCGACAAGGCGGACTGCCATGCCTTGGCCCGCGCGAAGCGGTCCGCCCGCCATTCGAGCAGGAACCAGCCAAGCTTCAATTGCCGCTCATGGGGCAGGTCGCTTCCATACAACTGCTGGGCCGCAATCCAGTCCGCGTCCGCCTTGGCTCGATCGCTTCTGGCCGCTCGTGCCAAAGCCTGTTCACCCTGCCGGTACGACTGCACCGCGATGGCACCGAACGCACCGAGTGCCACGACCAGGGTGAAGGTGACCAGAGACTCGAAGCTGTGCTTGGCCACCAGTTTGCGCAGAACGTACAGCGAGCTCGCCGACCGAGCCTGGACCGGACGACCTTCCAGCCAGGCGGTGACATCCTCGGCCATCTCACTGGCCGATCCGTATCGCCGGTTCGGATCCTTCTCCATGGCCTTCAGGGCTATGGCGTCGATTTCTGCATTGGCCTGCCGGTTCAACTTCGATGGCCGCGGGGGGTCCGCCGTCCTGATGTTCTCAAACGCCTTTGCAAGATCGCCGCCCCTCGCTTCGTACGGAGGAGAACCGGTCAGCAATTCGTAGAGGATGACCCCCAGCGTGTAGACGTCGGTCCGCATGTCGACCCCGTCCGGTCGTCCGGCTGTCTGCTCAGGGGACATGTAAGGCACGGTGCCCAGGACCACGCCAGGCAAGGTCAGCAGCGTATGGTCTGTTGTGCCCAGGACGCGGGCCAGGCCGAAGTCCAGAACAAACGGCCTGCCCTGGGCGTCGACCAGGATATTGGACGGTTTCAGATCGCGATGGATAACGCCCTGGCGATGGGCATAGGCCATGGCATCACAGACGGTCTTAAACAGACGCATGACCGCACGCAGATTCAGGCGGGTCATGCGGACATGGGTGTCCAAGGGCTCACCGCGGACGTAGTCCATGGCGTAGTAGTACTGACCACGGGTGATTCCGCTGTCATGAACGGCGACAATGTTGGGGTGCCGGAGCGAGGCGATCAGTTCAATCTCTCGCTCAAACCGCTGCTGAGAACGCCGGCTGGCCCCGGGTCCCTCCAGCAGCAGCTTCAACGCGATCGTACGACGTGTCGACAGTTGGACCGCCTCATACACGGCCCCCTGGCCACCGCTGCTCAATTCCCGGATGATGCGGTAGTCCTGAAGCTGTGGAAGCTCGGACGAGTTCCAGTTCGAGTTGTTCGCCCGATCGGTTGCCGGAGAGTGACTGTCGCCGGTGAGCGGGGCGGAAACCAGATCGCCATCCCAGGACAATGTGCTTTCGCTTACCGGGATGAAGGGCGTCGATGGCAGATTTGCATGGAGCTCCTGGGCAAATTGGAGATTCTCTTCCCACTCGTGTAGCGCCTGGCTGCACTCCGGGCAGACGTCGATGTGCGCACGCCACTTCGCTGATATGGCCTCATCGACACCACCGGCTGCGAGGTCACGCAGCTGTTGTTCATCCAGGCAAGAGTTCACGAGTCCACAACCCCTTTCTCTTCCCATGCCTTTTGCAGCTCGCGCATCCGTGTCAGTACCCGCCGGTTGGCCTTGAGCAGAGCGTTCACGGTCATCGACAGGACGTCAGCAGCCCGCTCGGCGGGCCAGGCCTTGAGCGTCACCATTTCAAACGCTCGGAAGGTACGTTCCTCAACCTGATCACGGACCTCCTCGATGCATTTGCGAAGCATCCACTGCTTCCACTCCACATCCCAGATCTGATTCAGTTCATCTTCATCAGGAAGCCTGTCGAGGAATGCCGTACCGCTCGTATCGGGGGGCTGAACGGTTCGCCCACGTTGCCTCAGTGCATATAGAATCTTGTTCCGGGCAATACCCAGCAGCCATTGGCGCAGGCGGCCCTTCCCGCTCTCATACTTTCCTTCGCGCCAGCCGGCCAAAAAGGCCACCAATGTCTCTTGGGCCGCGTCCTGAGCATCCGCTTCGCTGAGCCCCAGGCGTTGAGCGAACGCGATAACGACAGGTCGATAATGTGTAGTGAACCGCTCCCAGATCGCCGGGGCTTCCTTGAGCAGGCCGGCCAGGATCTCATCGCTGCTGGCGTGTTCCACGAGCGCACACCTCACAAGTGGAAGATGACGAGGTCGAGTAACAGGGCGCCTCGAACCCATTCAGTGTACCTTTCGTACTGGAGGTTTGCCAGTGCCTCTTGAAGGGATTCGTGGTCAGCCCAGTCATACCCCGACCAGCCCGTTTTGGCTCGGGGCGGGTCATGGCAAAGGGCAGGACGCGGTGGTGAACAGCCTGCCCCTGACCGTGGCCAGATCGAGCTGCAGGTCCACCAGCCCATCGGGAATCACGTCCACACGCGCGTTGGACGCGCCGTTAGGATCTGCGCCACGCCTACATCAGATGCCTGTCAGGGAGCGAAAATGATGTAGGCGGACCCAACGGGTGCGATAGGGCGTGGACCACCGATGCAGATCGTGACGGACGCGCCTGACTGCCCATGATAGCAGTACACCGGCACAATGGCATCATGCCACGTTAATCTGACGAAGCGTGTCGAACCTCTCCGCGGCGCGCGCGGGGTTCGTGACCTCGTAGTATTTCGTGATCGTGAGCACCGACTTGTGGGCCAGGAATGCCGCAAGCTCCGTGACGGACATCTTCCATTCCTGCGCCGCGTGTGTCGCGATGATGTGCCGAAACAAATGAGGGTGCAACTCCTTGCCGACATGTTTTCGGGTCAGACGGCGAACCCGGTGAGTGAACGTCGCGGCGGACAACGGGTTACCCTTCCGGTCCAACAGCAGCAGATCCCCGTCCGTGGGCATCCTTCCAGTCAGCGCTCGGTACCCTCGCGCGAGATAATCATTCACCACGGGAACCAGTTCCGCCGGTAATC
>CAYVVX010000088.1:0-1991 GCA_964455315.1 uncultured Planctomycetales bacterium
CCGAAACCTCTGGAAACGAAACCGCTTCCATCGTACCCTCATGCATGGCGTATCCAGATGACCATCGGGCTTCCCCGTCCACTGCCGGGTGACCCCGCCGTGACAGCCTTGTATCCGATTCCTGTTCGTCGGGTCCGGGTTTCGCCTCCGGCTTCCTTCAGATTCCGCCTCGCGACGGACACCCTTGCCTTCGGCTCGCGGTTGCGGTCATCACGCCCCGCAGAGGACTTCCACCTCCAAGATTCACAACATGCTTGGCGCACAGAAAGCGGCGGGCTGGTGCTGGTGCACCGGCCCGCCGCCTGTAGGTTACCTGCCTCAGATCAGACCAGCGTTACTCGTAGATCCGGGTCGCTTCGGTCTCCATGATCGGGCGATCGTGCTGATCGCTGTCCACCTCGACCTTGAAGCGGATGTCTCCCGCCGCGAGGCACTTCGTCCGCACGGTCCACTTGATCATCTGCTTCGGAGCCAGCAGCGGGTACGGAGCGAACACGATCTCACGGGAGCCCGCCGCAGCGGTGGTGTTGGTCGCGCCGCCGCCGGAGATGAAGCTCATCTGCTCCTCGAGCTCGCAGCGGACCACGATGTTGGTCAGATCGGCCGAGCCCTGGTTGGTGATGGTGATCTCGTAGACTTCTTCCTCGCCCACGCGACGCGGGTCTTCGAGGTCGATCACCTCAACCACCATGGCCGGCACGCCTTCGACCAGCGTCCGCATGGTTTCCTCGGCACTGCTGCAACTGGCCTGGGCGATGGCCATGCTGCGGATGTCGCCGGCCACGTTGTCGGTCCGGTAGGTGACCCTCATGGTCTTCTCCTCACCGACCGCCAGCGATGCCACGTTCCACGACGCACCGGTACCCGAGCCCGAACCGCCCTCGGTGGCCGAGACGAAGGTCATGCCGCCGCCCGGCAGCGAGCTCTGGACGCTGACGTTGGACAGCGGCACCTCGCAGTTGTTGCGAACGCTGAGGGTGTAATCGACCGGGATGCCCACGAAGGCCTTCTCAGGGCCGGTGATCCCGACCGCCACGCTCTGCTTGCGGGCGCTGACCCGCATGGTACCCGACTTGGTTTCGAGGCCGCCGTCACCGGTGGCCGTCACCATCACGTCGTAGTCACCCGAGCCGGGGGCGTTGAGCGTCGCGCTCATCGACTGGCTGCCGCCGGCCTCGATGGTGCCCAGCGAAGCCTGGATCTGGCTCTGTCCGTCGGCGGTGGTCAGGCCGCTGGGCAGATTCGCCGAGAGCATGACGTTGGTGGCCGGGCCGGTGCCGGTGTTACGCACGGTGGCGGTCAGGGTGGCAACCTGGTCGCAGATCAGCATATCCGGGGCCAGGCTGGCGGTCAGGTCCAGCGCCGGGGCGT
This sequence comes from uncultured Planctomycetales bacterium, assembly GCA_964455315.1. Lineage (GTDB taxonomy): Bacteria > Planctomycetota > Phycisphaerae > UBA1845 > PWPN01 > CAYVVX01. The sequence goes on from CAYVVX010000088.1 coordinate 1,372, forward strand.
TCACCTCGGTCTTGACGCAGGCCGCGATCTCGTACACCGCGGTTACGCAATTGCGAACCAGGCCCTCGTCGATCGCCCGGGCGTTGACCCGGATGGTGATCTTCTTCTCAGGCCACAGCTCGTCGAAGTACCACTGCATCGCCGGCGGACGCTCGGCGCCGTCGCTGGCCATACCAGTGCCCTTCTTCATCAGCATGAGGGGCTTGTCGACGGGAATGTCATCAATGTCCCTGCCTTCCTTCTTCTCGCCTTCGTAATCATCCCAGGGCTCGACGTCCTCCCAGTCAGGAGTGGCGCTTTCCAGCTCCAGGTTCTTGTCGATGTAGTCCTTGATGTACAGGTTGCGAAGCAGGCACTGATCCGTTGGGTTGAATGCCTCGATGTAGTAGGTGTAGGTCTGTCCGGCCTGCACCACCCTGGGACCCATCTTGCGGAGCTGCAGAACGCTGTCGTAGGACTCGCCGCTGGGATAGAAGGCCCAGGCTTCCGAGTAGCCCGCGGGCAGCTTCATCCACTGCGACTTTGCGAGCCACGTGGGTTTTTGATTGTCGCAGCCCACAGTCGCCAGCGCCACCAGGGGCAGCAGCCCGGTGCCGTACTTCGCCATGCTCTTCACAAAC
>CAYVVX010000088.1:2001-6934 GCA_964455315.1 uncultured Planctomycetales bacterium
ACAAACCTTCTCATGAATGATCTCCTGATGAATTCGGATCAGCCAGGTCTTTTTGCGTCAAAAGGAGTTGTGCCACAACACGAGGCGGTCCGAATCTGACCGGCTTCGAAGCACTTCTCCGCGTCAAGTTACGTTGTCTTGGAACCTCCCGATGATTCTCTGCCTTCGCTCAGGCGCCAGCGAAGGCCCAACCGTCAGCTCTGCCCGCCACGTGCGGAGCCACGGAATCATGGATTTTTCGTTGAGTCGCCGGCGAACGATCGCGTCAACCGCTAACGCTCCCATCCGCACAAGCCTGATCTGAGCACCCTGCCGGCATCAAGTACGGTGCTGGCAAGGGCTTCTTACTCCACCGAATTAAAGTCTGAATATTATCGGCTGTCAAGTACACGATCCGAAAATCTGCCGTATCAGTATCGGATGGGGTGCTCCAGAACTCTTGGTTCCCAAGGCTGCCGCCGGCACTGCCGGAATCCCGTCACCCCAAAAAGCTCAAAGCCACTTCCAGCGCCGAAAAAAGTAAAGCAAAACGCTTGCCAGCAGACTCATGACCCCCAGAACAATCCAGAATCCGAAGGGTTCATCGGCCGGAGGCCACAGGAACTGGAAGTTCATTCCGTAAATACCGGTGACCAGAGTCAGCGGAAGCATAATGGTGGCGAAGATCGTCAGCGTCTTCATGGTCTCGTTGGTCCGCTGGGACAACGAGGACATGTACACTTCCCGGGCACCGGCGATCTGATCGCGATAGAAATCCAGCATTTCCACGGTGCGCACCAGGTGGTCCAGCACGTCCCGGAAATAGGGGCGGATATGCTTTCCGATGAACGCGTACTCGCCGCGGGCCAGTTGCCCGATGGACTCTCGCAGCGGCAGCAGGTAGCGGCGGACCTGGAGCAGCTCGCTGCGGATGCTGGAGATCCGCTCCATGATCTCCGCCCGCGGATCGGTCAGGGCTGTGTCTTCGAGCTCGGTGGCCTCATCCTCCATGCGGTCCAGCACGGGCTGATACGCGTCGATCACCCCGTCGACAAGCATGTGCAGGAGATGATCCATGCCCCGGCCCAGAACGTTCTCCGGGTCCCGGCGGCAACGCGGTCGCATTGCTTCCAGCGAGGGCAGGGTCAGGTGGTGGAGGGTCACGATGTACTGCGGGCTGCAGAAGATGGCCAGCTCGCGCGAACCGGTGAACTCGTTCCGCTCGTTGAGCACCGGCCCGTAAACAATCATGAATATGTAGCCGTCGTAAGGATCGATTCGTGAGCGCTGCTCGCCGTGAAGGCAATCCTCGATCGCCAGCGGGTGGAACGTGAACGCCTCGCCCAGCAAGGCCAGGGTCCATTCGTCCGGCTCCTCGAGATCGATCCACAGGCGGGTATCGCTCGACAGCCTGGCCACACGGGCGGCCTCCACCAGCGAGGACAGTTCCTCGTAGCGGCCGTCGGGATGGCGGACATAGACGGTGATCACGGGCGGTATTCTAACCACGCGCGGCGTGCGGCGTCACCCTGCGGTAGTCAGCCGTCAACTCCGATCGGAGGAGCTCAGGCGTGCGCGGGCTGCCCGAGCATCCGCCGGAGTTCGTTGACGCCGTCGTGCCCCGTACCCAGCAGGGTGTTGAGCAGGGTCATGAGCAGGCCCAGGAACTCGCTCATGTTGTCGAGCCGCTGGCGGTAAACCTCCGCCTCCCTGCGCCGGTCGCCCTTGAGCGAACCCATCTGCTCGCCCACGGTCTCGCGGCAGCGTTCGATGGTCTCGATGATCGGCTCGACCTCCCGCCTGCGGCGTTCGCGGACGATGGTGGTGAACATCTCCCAGACGTCCGTTTCGGCGGAGAAATACTCCTTGCGGTCCCCCTTCTTGTGCACCCGCCCGACCAGTCCCCAGTTGACCAGTTGCCGCAGATTCATGCTGGTGTTGCCGCGCGAGATCTGCAGGGCTTCCATGATCTGATCGGTGCACAGCGGCTCGGCGGAGATGTACAGCAGCGCGTGGAGCTCGGCCATGGTGCGGTTGATGCCCCAGTAGCCGCCCATCTCCCCCCACCGGCGGATGAACAGGGCCTTGGAACGGTCGATGGCGTCAAGCATCGGGTTCTCCTTCTTTCAGAGACTTCTGAAAGAATTGTAGCACAGCCGGGGGGCATCTTCAACCACCTTTTGGCGAAGCGCGAACCAGGGTTCAGGCTCCGGCGGTGGGCGGCGGGAGGCAGCGGGCTCGCGTCACCAGTTGGTGGGCCAGCCGGGTCGGCTCAGGCAGGCGGTAGCGGGTCACACAGGACATCACCAGGCGGATCGCATCGGCCAGCGTCGCCCGGTGCCCGACGCTGACGTAGACCGGCTTGACCCCGGCCCGCGTGCGCAGGACTGCGCCGATGATCTCGCTCCCATCGGTCAACGCCTGGTGCGAACCGACCCGCCGGGCAGGTTCGCCGTGCCGGCCGCACAGCCGGCTCTTGGCACACCCGATCGTCGGAATCCCCAGCAGCAGCCCCGCATGGCATGCCAGCCCGAATCGGCGCGGGTGGGCGTAGCCGTGGGCATCAAACACGAACGCGTCGGGAATCGTCCTGAGTTTGCGTGCCGCCGCGAGCACGGCCGGCAGCTCACGAAAACTGAGCAGTCCCGGCACGTAGGGGAAGCGTACGCGCCGCCAGGCGATCGCCTCCTCAATCACTGCGCCGGCTTCAAGGTCGTAAACCACCACCCCGGCGACGCAGCGGGCCTGGTCCGGCGAGAAAGCCATGTCAGCACCGGCGACCAGACGCACGGCCGGCAGCCGCTCGTGGCGAACCTCCGCCGCAAGCTGACGCTGCAGTGCCATCGCCCGTCGCGGCGTGGTCGGCCAGCGGTGTCGCGCGGCGGGAAGTTTCATGTGCTCTGGCTGGGCTTGGGGTCAGTGGATGATGCGATCGATCTTGTCACGGGCGTGCAGCAGACGCTTGACCTCAGCCCAGCGCCAGTCACGCACGTACAGCCGGTCGAGGATGTCGTTCAACAGTCGCGGGTCCACCCGCGATCGCCAGAACAGGGCGAGTTCCTGCCACTGAATCGCCTCATCCACCGGTGCAGGTGCCACCCGGTCCCGGTCGGACGGGCCGGCAGTCCAGTGGGCGGTATCACCGCCGACGGCCTCGGCCATCGGGCGGGCGAAGCGCATGAACTCCTTCAAGGCGAAGGAACGGGCCTCGGCGGGCAGCGCATCCCGCTGCTCGACGAACAAGCTGACGCCCTCGGGACGCCCCAACTCCAGCAGCCCCATGGCCGAGCCGACCATCCGCCAGGGCTCGCGGGGAGTCAGCCCGCTGATCAGCCGGTCGCGGAGAGCCAGGTCGCGCTGCGATGCCCGGGCCGCGTAGGCGATCAGTTTGGCAAGGCCGGGCCCGTCCGGCGTCTGCTCGGCCCGCGCCAGGATGGGCTCGACCGCCTCCGGATCGCCGATCTTGGCCGCGGCGTACGCCGCAGCCTCCACGACGGAAGGATCCCCATCCTGCTCGATCACGGTCCTGACCTGGGCGGCGACGCTGGGGTGCGGATCATTCGCTATGCGGGTGAGGGCCTTCTGCCGAACCACCGGATCCGTCGCGTCAAGGTCCGACGCCCAGAGCTTGACCTGGATCGCGGGGCCGTAGATGAGGATCGCGACGACCACGCAGGTCAGGAGCATTGCCGCTGCGACCAGCCGGCGAATCCACCGCCAGGCCCGGGCAGAATCCACTTGTACATCCATGCGGGGAACTCCGTCGTCGCCGCCTCAGCACCATTCCGCCGAGCAGCACAAGAGCGAGCATACCCGCTGGTTCGGGGGCATGAAAGCCAACCTCCAGGTCATCGAAAGCGTAACTGCCCGGCCCGTCCGGCTCCAGCAGCAGCCGCTTGATCTGTTGACCCTCCACCATCAGTCCGACCCAGCGGCGCCCTCCCGCGCCGGCCATGGGCAGCCCGGCCTCCATCACCACGGAACCATCCGGTCCGTACGCGGCCAGGTGCGACGATACCGGCAAGCCCATGAGCACGAATCCGGCACTGACCACAGGCTCCGGAAAGGTCAGGCTCAGGGAAGTCACGGTGCCGGGTGTCGGCGGGAACACGGTGACGCCGTTGGGAGCCGACGCCGGCTGGGTGCCGGCATTCATCCCCGACACGACCTGCACCGCGCCGCTTAACGGGACGGTGGTGATGAGGAATCGGTCGGTCATGCCGGACGGATTGACCCCTGGGGGAAAGGCGTCGAAGTCGTACCGTTCCCTGGCCAGTGCCGCCACCGCCGCCTGATAGCCCGCGGGCCTCTGGACCACACCCGAGGTGCTGGGTGTCCCCACCCAGATGGTCGCACCAACTTCGCCGGCCATCAGCACAACGAGGACCGCAACGGAGTACGAGGTTTTGGACATAGATGGATTCCCGTCAAGCAACGCATGAGCTGACCGTGCGCTGCCATGATGGTAACAGCCGGAGAACCCAAAGACGGGGCAATCACAAACCAATTCGGGCGCAAAAAAAGAGAGAGGCCCGCCGAAGCGGCACCTCTCCATGCTCCCTTCCTCCAACATCCTCGCGCCCGCGGTCTGCCTCTTTTCCCACCCTCGTGGCTTCTATCCCCTCCTGGGGGTCTTGAGAGTGAGTAGCCAAGTGATGTGGGGCGTTTGCCCACCTGACTCCACGCATTTTAACATTCCGGCCCGCCAATGCAACCGCCTCGGGGGGGAAAAACGACAATTTAGCGAAGAACGGGGAAGTAGTGAGAGTACGAAGGATGTCACACGCCGAAGTTCTTGACCCACAAGCATTTGGCTGGCTGACGGAATTCCGCCTGGCAATACACCGGCCGACGATTTCGGGCCGGTCGAGCCTGTGAATTACGTTCTGAGGTTGCTGGGAACCACCGCCGCGGGGCGATCACTCCGCCGGCCCCTCTCCCCGGCCCGCGGTCG
>CAYVVX010000088.1:6944-12322 GCA_964455315.1 uncultured Planctomycetales bacterium
AAGGAAGCGCCGTCCCATCTGAAAGTACTGTCCCACGGTCAGGATGGCCAGCAGGCTCGCCGACCACCAGGCGACCGCGACCGCGGGCCGCACAGATTCCGGCAGGTTGGGGGACAGCAGAATCCCGATCACGGTGATCAGCAGCAGGGTCGTGCACCACTTGCCGCTGCGCCGTGGTTCGATGTACACCCGCGAAGTCGAGAAGTAGATGATGCAGAAGCCCGCCACGGTCAGCACGTCCTTCCCGATCGCCACCACCGCCACGCTGTAGGGCAGCTTCATGCCGGTCACATGCGTCCCTTCGTTGGCCAGCAGCACCACCGAGCAGAGGATCAGCAGCTTGTCCGCCAGCGGATCGAGGAACCGCCCGACCGCCGATTCCTCCTTCAGCCTCCTGGCCAGGTACCCGTCGAGTCCATCGCTGACCGCCATGACCGCGAAGATGATCAAGGCCAGCCACCGCGCGCGGGTCGCCCACTGGGGATCCTGCAGGTGCAGCAGGCAGACCACGAACGGTGCGACCAGCACAATGCGGGCGAGGCTGATGCGATTCGGCCAGGAAAGCCGTTGCATGGCGACCCTCCCTTCAGGTGGCGGCCCGCTTGATCTCCTTGAGCCGGGCACCGGCTTCGGATGACTTGTAGAGGTCGTCGAGCGGGAAGCAGCCGCTGATCAACCCGTTGCGCGGGCCGGTGGTACAGTCGCTGAAGGTGCGGCAGATCCGCCTGGTGTCCACGGTGCCGTCGCGCAGCGTGTCCACCGGCATCTGGGGGTAGCTCAGCACCATCCGTCCCAAACCGACCAGGTCCACCCAGCCCGCCCGGATCGCCGCCTGGGCCACCAGCGGAAGAAGCTCCTGGAGGTACGTGTACCCGGTACCGACCATGACCAGTTCCGGCACCGCTTCCTTGAGCCGCCGGGTGGCCTCGATCTGCCGGGCCACGCCGACCAGCGGATCTTCCGGCGGCTGATAGCCGTCGGAAGGCGGATAGAACGCCGGGCGCTGGATGTGCGGGTTGTAGTAGGGGCTGCCGCAACTGACGTTGACCGCGGTGACGCCGAGCCCCGCCAGCATGCGCAGCAGTTCCACCGGCTCGGTGAGATCATGCTGAAGCGGGTCATTGGCATCGACGCCGAACCCATAGCGGTACGGGCGCAAGCTCCCATGCTCCGACGGTACGCCCACGCCCTTCTTACGGCCCGAGCGCGTGGCCGGATCATCCTCGAAGGGAACCAGGTCGAACGCGCTCAGGCGCACGCCGATCGCCAGGCGCGGCACCGCGTCGCGAACCCGCCCGATCAGCTCGCGCAGGAATCGCGTGCGGTTCTCGAAGCTGCCGCCGAACGGGCCGGGCCGGGTGAACCCGCTGAGCAGTTCGTGCCCCAGGTAGCCGTGACAGGCCTTCAAATCCACGAAGTCGAAGCCCGCACGGGCGGAGAGCCTCGCGGCGGAGACAAAATCATCCATCAGGCGGTACAGTTCGTCGTCGGTGAACACCACTGCGTCGTCGTCAGCCGCGATGCCGAAGCGGGCGTCGAGAATCGGATGGTGGTAAGCGATCCGCGGCTTGAGTTTGAAATCCGGGTCAGGCTTGCAGAATCGCCCCGAGTGGGTCAGTTGCAGACCGATGAGCAGCCCCGCATCCGAGCCGGTCGCCTCGCGATGGGCCTCGACCAGCAGCTCGCGAAGCCCGCCGATCTCACCCAGGGTCCGCTCACTGATCAGAAGCTGGTTGGGATTGGCCCGGCCATCGTGCCGCACGGCCACCGCCTCGCCGCCCCAGATCAGCTTGGCGCCGCTGAGCCCGAAGTTTCGCCACCGCCGCCGGGTCCAGTCAGTCGGCAATCCGTCGAGCGTCCCGTCCCAGCCCTCCATCGGATGGATACACCAGCGATTGCCGATGGTGCGCCCGAAAGCCTCGATGGGCGACGCCATCGGCGAGCCCTCACTCGCCGGGAGGATCCGATCGTCGCAGGGCACGTCGCAATCCAGCTCGCGCTATTGCTCGCGCAGCCCGGCTCCGCCGTCAATCTGACTGATCTTGGGAAACTTCACCGGCTGGGACATGCCTCACCCTTTCCACGGAAAACAGTGCGCGTGTTCTCGATGGGGGCGCACCGCGTCTGGCGTGGATGAGTATACGCGCCTCCGCCGGAGCGGGAAAACATGTCCCTCGGGAGACCACACTCAAGACGATCGCCGGAAGACGCGGAAAGGCAGGTGCGGCGGTCCCGCTGCGATCACCCCGCCGCGGCGGCGGGGTCAGTGGGGCGAACCGTCACGGTGGCATCGCGCATGTGGCCGGCGTGAGGTATGCAGAAGTAAACAAACGTGCCCGGCTCTGTGAAGGTATGCTCGAAGGTGTCATTGAACCCAAGCAGCCCGGAATCGAAGAGCGCGCCGGCGTCCGCATCTTCGGGATTCCCGGAAGTAACGGTATGGACGACCAGATCGTCGTTGCGCCACAGAACGGTCTGGCCGGCATCAATGGTGATATGCGGCGGATCGAAAGCGAGAAGCCGCATGCGGACGGTGAGCCCGTCACCGCCGTTCCCTCCGGAGTCGCCTGTCGGGCAGCCCTGGCCGCCGATCAAGACCACGCCCAACGCCAGACCCAACCCTTTCATCACCCATGCTCGCATCATCAGAACCTCCAGAATCGCATGGACCGCGGGAAAAGCGATAGTCCCCCTCAGACGGGGAACCAGCGGGAGCGATCGTCTATTCCAATGAAACCTCTCGACCGCCGACTCACGGTTGATCCGCACGGGCTTCATGTGCTTGCCGTCCCCTCGGCGGCATCCTAAGCTGCTCCGCCAGTGAGTCCAAAGCCGAAATTATCAGGTCAGCAGCGACGCATCGCCGTGATCACCGGCACCCGCGCGGAATTTGGCGTCCTGGAATCGCCCCTGCGGGCCATCCGCGGCCACCCCCGCCTCGAGCTCCAACTCATCGTCACCGGTATGCACCTGCTGCCGCGGTTCGGCCGCACTATCCGCCACATCCGCGAGGCAGGCTACCAGGTGAGTGCCACCGTGCCCATGCAGACCGGCAAGGACGATGCCGCCGGTGAAGCCCTGGCTGTCGGACGGGGCGTGACCGGAATCGCCAGGGCGCTGGACCGGCTCGGTTCGGAGATCGTGGTGGTGGTGGGTGATCGGATCGAAGCCCTGGCGGCGGCGTGTGCGGCCGCGGCGGGCCGGCGCGTCCTTGCTCACATCCACGGCGGAGACCGCGCCACCGGTGACGTCGACGACGCCATCCGCAATGCCGTCACCCGCCTGGCCCATCTGCATCTGGCGGCATCCGAAGATGCCGCCGATCGGCTGCGCCTCATGGGCGAAGAGCCCTGGCGGATTCACATGGTGGGCGCCCCGGGCCTGGATGACATCCACGCCTTTTGCGAGGCCGACCGCCGCGATCCCGCCGCGACCAACGCACGACTCCGCCAACTGATCGGGCCCCTGGCAGACCAGCCGTACGCGGTCATCGTCCAGCATCCCTGCGGCCGGCCGGCGGCGACTGAAGCGGCGGTGATGCGCAGGCTGCTGGCCGCCGTGAAGCGAGCCCGGCTTCCCGGGGTGATCCTCTACCCCAACAGCGATCCCGGTCACGACGGCATCCTGCGGGTGATTCGTGAGGTGCAGGCCGCCGGCGATCCCCGCCGGCCGGTCTTCCCGTCGCTGGCCCGGATCGACTACCTGCGGTTGTGCTGCCGGGCAGAGATGCTGGTGGGAAACTCCTCCAGCGGGATCATCGAATCAGCAGCCATGGGCATTCCCGCAGTCAACATCGGGCCCCGCCAGGAGGGCCGCCTGCATTGCGGTCCCGGGGTCATTGATGCCCCGGAGTCGACCATCGGGATCGCCGCTGCCATCGAGCGGGGCTCCAGGCCCGTCACCCGCCGGAAGGTCCAGGCCGGCGGATCGGTGTACGGTTCGGGAGGGGCGGGCCGGCGGATCGCCGACATCCTGGCCTCGACACGAATGACCCGCCGGTTGTTGCGAAAGGCGCTGACTTACTGACCGGCGGCCGAACAGTCCCGCCAGGTCTGATAATGCCGCCCTGAATCAGAGTATTCGCGCGCTCCCCGCCCCATCCGGCCCCCGGCCGGTCACGCCCCATGTATTGCACACTTACGCTAGCTAAACCGCGCGATGGCGCAGGACGATGCCTTATGGAGATCGGGGCGTCTCGGTCCTCGCGAAGACCTGACCAGGAAGTAAACGGATGGCCAGTACTGCAACCCTTGACCCCGCACAGGTGATCAAGATCGCCCTCGCCAGGATTGGGGAAATCTCCACGCTCCCGGAGGTGACCGCCAAGATCATCACCGTGGTGGACGATCCCAAGAGCACCGCCCGCGACCTGCACAACATCATCAAAAACGACCCGGCCCTGGCCACCAAGATCCTCAAGGTGGTCAACTCGGCATTCTACGGGCTTCCCGGGCAGGTCTCGGATCTCGACCGGGCCATCGTGCTGCTCGGCCTGAGCGCGGTTAAGAACATCGCCATCTCCGCATCGATCAGCCGGCTTTTCGGCAACGATAAGATCTCCGACACCTTCAGCGCCCGCGACATCTGGAAGCACAGTGTCGGCGTGGCGGTCGCCGTGCGGCAGTTCACCTGCCTGGTGGGACGCAAGGCCTTCGCCGAGGAGGCTTTCCTCGCCGGACTGATTCACGACCTGGGTCTGCTGGTCGAACGGCAAGCCTTCCCCGAACAGCTCGGGGAGGTCATCAAGGTCGTATCGCGCGGCCAACGCTCGTTCTGCGAGGTGGAACAGGAACTCATCGGCGCCGACCATCAGGCCCTGGGCATGGCCCTGGCGGCCAAGTGGAAGTTCCCCCGGGGCCTCCAGACCGTGGTCGGCTACCACCACAAGATCGAGAACCTCAGCGAGGAGCACCGCGTCCTGCCGGTCCTCGTCCACATCGCTGACATCCTCTGCTGCTACGAGAAGATCGGGTTCCCCCTCACCGCCGAGAACCAGCCGCTGGAGGACACCCTGCTCGCTTCGGTCGGGCTGACCGAGGAAAGCTTCAACTCCGTCCGTGAGACGCTCGAGGAGCAGATCACCGCGGCCGAGGATCTCCTGTCCGGGTGACGGACCCCGACTCCGGTGGTCCCAAAGCGATTCCGGGCTCGCCCCCGGCGGCGATATCGTCCCGCCGGCATGTCCGCAGCACATTATCGGACGCAAATCGCGCTGTCCGGGCCTGTTTCAGCACAAAAAACCTGTGGTACCCGCTCAGCGGAGACGGTAGAATTAACCGGAGTCGCAGGAGTATCACAATGCATCAGAAGTTTCGTGCCCTCGGGACCGTGCTGATTGTCCAGGCATCGCTGACCGGCGCTGCCGCGGGGATCGTCGG
>CAYVVX010000089.1:0-6998 GCA_964455315.1 uncultured Planctomycetales bacterium
GTCGATGACGGCAGTCAGCATCTGCCGTGGTCGCCTGGCCCCGCCAGTCCCTATTGGAGGAGGTTTTCCATTCGCGGATCAGCAGGCCACGGGTGGAAAACGAGCGTTCAGGAGACAGAAAATAGCAACTCACGTGCCAATGCTTGGAAAACTCGGCCGTCTTTCGAAGCCGCTGCGACAGCGGGCGCCCGTACATGTCGTAAATTACTATTTTTCAGTATCTTATGTTGATCAGTCAGCATCCCTTTTGGCTGAGAATACTGCTCAACGTTCCACGGCGTGACGCTGGTTGGCGGCTTTGCCTGCGGGCCTAACTGGAAAGTTGCTTTCCACCCTCGGGCGGTCGATGATCTAATACCAGCTAATGCAAAGGCTTAGGCGTTTTTGCCAGCGTTGAGGCGAAGATGGTAAATTCCTTTCCAGCATGAACCGCATTGAACGACAATTCCTGGTCATGGCACTTGCATCGGGCGGGTCGGTCCTGGCCTTCTTGATCTACTTCTTCATCCCCGTCCGCCCGGTAACATCACCGCACGCCGGCACCGCGCATCCCACGCCGTCGGCCAATGCCGGCTTCGTTGCCGGGGGTCGTTTCGGCGAGTTCCAATTCCTGCATCAGCAGGCCAGGTCGCTGCGGGACATCAGCGAGATCACTGCCCCCGGGGTCTGCCTCGCCGACTTCGACGGCAACGGGGGGGTGGACATCTACCTGCCCAACTCAACGGCGGCCTCGTCACCAGGCCGGCAGCGTTCCGTGCTCTTCCTGAACGACGGCAAGGGCGGGCTGACCGCCGTGATCGGTGCCAACGGCGCCGACCCGCCGGGGCTGAACATGGGGGCGGTCGGCGCGGACGTGGACAACGATGGCGACCTGGATCTCTATGTGACGCGCATCGGGGCCGACGCGCTGTACCTGAATGACGGTCATGCCCGCTTCACCGAGGCGACCTCGGCCAGCGGGCTGGCCAACACCGCTTGGGGCACCGCGGCAGCCTTTGCCGATGCTGATCGCGACGGCGACCTGGACCTGTTCGTGGCCAATTACGTTCAGTACGACCCGGCCAACCCGCCCGCGTCGAGCCCGGCGGCGATCGACCGCGAGGAGTCCCCGCTGTTCAACCCGTACCTCTACCCGGCGGCGCCGGACGTCTACTACCGCAACAACGGCGACGGCACCTTCACCGATGCGACCGCCGAAGCGGGCATTCGCGACCGCGACGGCAAGGGGCTCGGGGCGATCTTCACCGATCTCAACGGCGACGGCTTCCCGGACATTTACGTGGTCAACGACGTCTCGCCCAACGCGCTCTACCTCAACCGCGGTGACGGCACCTTCGTCGAGCAGGGCCTGGCCGCGGGGATCGCTGACGCCCGCAGCGGCATGGGCGTCACCGTGGGCGACTACAACCAGGACGGCTGGTGGGACCTGTTCTCCACCCACTGGCAGGATGAACTCAACGTGCTTTACCGGTGCGTGGCCAGGCATACCGCGCCGACACTCAACCCCGGCGATGTGGCTTCGGGCCGGGTCGCGCCGCCGGGAGTCCTGTTCGACGACGTAACCGGCGTCACTGGTCTGGGCAGGCACGGGCTCGGCGTGACCGGCTGGGGAACGACTTTCTTCGATGCCGACAATGACGGGGATTGGGATCTGTACGTCACCAATGGCTACACCAGCCCCGCGCCCCAGGATACGTCCACCTGTGTCCGGCAGGAGGACGCGCTCTTGCTCAGCGAAGACGGCCCGTTCGCACCGCCTGATCCCGGCTTGCTGATCGATCTTCCGCCGTCGGCCGGACGCGGGCTTGCGGCCGCCGATCTCGACGGTGACGGCGACCTGGACATCGTTCGCACCAGCAACAATGGACCGGCGGTGATTCTGGAGAACCGGCTGGCCATCGGCCACTGGCTGCTGGTCCGCCCGACGGGCCAGGTCATCGGGTGTGAAGTGACCGTTCAGACCGGAACGCTGCGCCGGATGCGGCGGCTCCTGGCGGGAACCAGCTTCCTCAGTTGTGAACCGCCGGAGGCCCACTTCGGATTGGGTGACGCCGGCGGGATCGATGAGCTGGAAGTTCGCTGGCCCGACGGCCGGGCCCGAAGCTGGTCCAACATCAAACCCGACCAGGTGTTCATCGCGGAGGCGCCGCCATGAGCGAATCCGCGCCGGGCAGCGCCCTGTCCACCATCCAGAACCGGCTGATTATCGCCTTCCTGACCGTGACCATCATTCCCGTGGTGGTCCTTTCGATCTACAGCGCCCACACCCATCTTCGCGTGCTGGAACGTATGGCCTATGACCGCGCCGCCGACCAGGCCGCCGCCCGGGCCCGACAGATCCAGGAAATCCTCAACGCGGGGCGAGGCGATCTGCATTACCTGAGCCAGCTTCCCAGCCTGGACGCGTTTATCACGGCCAGCGAGGGAGCGGATCAGGATGGCGTGGACTTCGCACGGGAGAAGCTCCTTCAGCAGTTTCACACCTTCGCGGCCTCGCGACCGCATTACCCCCGCGTCTCGTATTTCAACAGTCGCGGCGAGCTGGTCGCCAGCGCCTCCAGCCAGGGCCAGGAGTTCACCCCCCGCCCTGGAAGCGAGCGAGCCGCCGAGGAGTGGCTCCCGGACGCCGACCGGCTGCTCGCCGGGCAGGCCATGACCCGCTACGGTTGGGCGTTCAGCGCCAAGACTCCCGCGGTGCAGCTCATCGCCAAGCTGGCCTCGCGCGGTGTCACGCGGCGGGGTTTCGTGGTGTTGGAGGTGACGCCGGCGGCGTTTGATGAGCCCAACCCGGCCCATCCCACTTTCGCATCCGCCCTGTTGCTGGATGATCGCGGAGAGTCGATCAGGGGCTTTCCCGTGCCGCGGGATCTCGTCCACCAGGCCCGGGACCGGCTGGGCGAGCCGTTCCACACTGACCAGGGGGAAATCGCGACCGCGCTGCCCATCACGCTGGGCCGCGGCGACGCCGGGCGGACCTGGACCTTTCTGGCCACCCAGCCGGCATCAGAGGTTTTTGCTGCACTGGGACACTACAGGATGGTGTTCAGCCTGGTGCTGCTGGGAGCCCTGGCCTTGGCCGCGGGGATCAGCGTGCTGCTGGCGAGACAGTTCACGGTCCCGCTCAAACGGCTGTACACGGCGGCCCGGGAAATCGGCCGGGGCCGGTTCGACGCCGAGCTTGACGACCACACCGGCGACGAGATCGGCGGACTGGCCCGCGAGCTGCGGGCCATGGCCGACCAGCTCAAGGTGCGCCACGACGACATGCGCCAGCAGCTCGACGACAAGACCCGCGAGCTGCTCCAGGCGGAGCGGTTGTCAACCATTGGAACCATGTCCGCGGCGATCGCCCACGAGGTGAACAACCCGCTGGGGATCATCTCCATGTACAGCGAACTCCTCGGCGAGCAGACGCCGCCGGACGACCCGCGGGCGGAAAAGCTGCGCGTCATCGCCCGGGAGGCGGCGCGGATGTCGGTGCTGGTGCGCGGGCTGCTGCAATTCGCCCGGCGGCCCGAGCCGCAATTCGCGCCCGTGGATGTGGTCGCGGTCGCACGGGATGCGTTGAGTGCGGTGGAGGCGCTGAGATCCGGTGGCGGGATCACCTTCCGGTTGGAGGCCCCGGAGCGGCTGACCATCACCGCCGACGGCGACCAGATCCAGCAGGTGCTCCGCAACCTGATCATGAACGGATGTCAGGCGATGGGCGACGGCGGCACGCTCGAGGTGAGCATCGCCGCGGAGGGCAACGGCGATGTACGGATAAGCGTCCGCGATACCGGCAGGGGCATTCCCGCGGAGTATCTGCCCCGCCTGTTCGAACCGTTTTTCAGTACCCGCAGGTTCGGCGCCGGGACGGGCCTGGGACTCGCCATCAGCCGGGAGATTGTCGAGCGCCACGGCGGCACCCTCAACGCGGAAAGCAGCCAAGGCATCGGCAGCACTTTCACCGTTCACCTGCGGGTCACTCCGCCGCCGGCGGAGCCCGCGGAGGAGCAGCGCCCATGAGCGGCCGAAACGAACGCATCCTGATCGTGGACGACGAACCGGCCATGCGCCTCGGCTTGCAGGAGATTCTGTCCACGCAGGGCTACCAGCTCGAACAGGCCGGCGACGGTGCCGAGGGAATCGCGATCCTCGAAGCGCGCAGCTTCGACCTGCTGATCACCGATCTGGTCATGGAGGGCGTCGACGGCATGGCTTTGCTGGACTGGGCCCAGGCCCACGCGCCGGACATGCCGGTGATCATGATCACCGGGCACTCCACCGTGCCCAGCGCCGTCGAAGCGATGCAGAAAGGCGCGTTTCATTACCTGGCCAAACCCTTCCGGCTTGATGAGGTGCGGCTGCTCGTCCGGCGGGCGCTGGACAGTAGAAGCCTCCAGCGCGAGAACCAGGCCCTGCGCCGCGAGTTGAAGAGCTACCAGGGCCGCGTGCGGATCATCGGCGCATCAGCCGGTATTCAAGCGGTGCTCAGATTGGTCGAGCGGATCGCGCCGACCGACTCGCCGGTGCTCATCGGCGGGGAGACCGGAACCGGTAAGGAGTTGATCGCCCGTCGGCTGCACGAGCAGAGCCGTCGGCGGGACAAGCCGTTCATCACCGTCAACTCGGCGGCGCTGCCGGAAGCGCTGCTGGAGAGCGAGCTGTTCGGGCACGTCAAGGGCGCCTTCACCGGGGCGCACGCCGCCCGCGAGGGGCTGTTCCAGGCGGCCGACGGAGGGACCATTTTCCTTGACGAGATTGGCGATGTGGGCCAGGCGGCCCAGGCCCGGCTGCTGCGGGTGCTGGAATCCGGCGAGATCCGCCGGGTGGGGGAGAACCGCTCGGTCCACGTGGACGTGCGCGTGATCGCCGCGACTAATCGCGATCTGCAGGTGGCCGTGGCGGACCGGAGCTTCCGGGAGGACCTGTACTACCGGCTCAACGTGGTGGCCCTGACGCTGCCGCCGCTGCGCGACCGGCGGGAGGACATCCTGCCCCTGGCCGAGCACTTCGCCGTGCTGACCGCGGGATCAGAGGGTGGCGGAGGTGTACAGTTTGTCGGTTTCACTCCCGACGTGGTGGAGCGGCTGCGGTCGCATGCCTGGCCGGGCAACGTCCGGGAGTTGGAGAACGCCGTCCGGCGGGCGGTCATCGTCAGCGGCGGCAGGACGGTGCAGCTCGAGGATCTGCCCCCGACACTGCAGGGCGGAGCAACTGCTTCCGGTCCCGCAGCCGATTCGGCCGGGACAGCGCCGGAGCCGGCCGGGGTCGACAGTCTCGAACGTGTCGAGCGGCAGCACATCATCGAGGTGCTGCGCTCCACGGGCGGCAACAAGAGCCGGGCGGCCGAGATCCTCGGCATCTCCCGCCCGACGCTGCGAGCCAAGCTGGCCCGCTATGAGATCGCGGCCCAGGAAGCGGAGCCGGGCGACTGAACCCTGGTCATGCATGAAGCCGGTGCGGGCAGTCGCGCACCCGGCTCAATGACTGTGATCGTGTTCGCCGCAGTGTGGACACACGAAGGCCTCGGCACCGTGGGCCTCGAGCTCGTCGCGGACCAGTTCGGCCGGATACCGGTAATGGCAGCAGGTGCATTCGGCGGAGGCGAATTTGGGCATCTTGGATTCCAGCCAGGAGGCGATGGCCTGGGGCAGCACGCCGCGCCCCGCACAGAACGGGCAGACGGTGTAGAATCTTCTCAGGATGGCTTCGCGGATGAACGCGGACTTGTCCGGCAGGCTGTTGAGGACTTCGGCCAGATGCTGATCCACCCGGAACGAAACGACGGTCTGTTTCTGCTGGGACATGCTTCGCTCCTGGGCATCGAGGACAGCCGGATGTCGCGTTGACAGCCGGTATTATTGTGCGACCGCGCTGCCGGGGCAAGGATGACGACATCGCCCCCGCGGCGGTAGAATGCCCCGGTTGTGATCGGGCAACCTGGCCGACGGTGATTTCGTCATGGGATTCGATCTGTTTGAGTTTTACCGGTGGATGATCGCGATCATCTGCACCATCTACGCCGTGGTGATCACGTGGCAGAGCCTGTGGAGCTGGCTGGGGTGGTTTCGCACCTCCCGACCCACGGCGATGATGGGCCGCTACGTCAGCGTGCAACTGCTGCGGCTGCGGATCTGGAAGTTCGGATTTGAGATCGCCCAGATCCTGGTCCTCACGGCACTGCTGGGCGTCCTGATTTACTGGCATGGGGTTCTGGAACACGGATCGTGACCACGGGCAAGGTAACTGAAACACAGCGGGCCATGGGCATCAGCGAGCTCCCCGAGGACGAACTGATCCACTACGGGCGCAAGCTGGGCTTGAACCTCACCGTCAAGATGGGACGCGGCGAACTGCTCCGGCGCGTCCGCGAGCGGCAGGAACTGCTGTTGTCGCTGGAGCGCGACGCGATGCTGGACATCGTGGTATGGGCCCGGCGCCCGGTGCGGCAGTCCGCCAGCAAGGAGGAGCTCGCCAAGGAAATCGCCTCCATCCGCAAGGTGGACTTTCGCGGGCTGAGCGACCGCGGCCTTCTGGCGTTCGCGCACCTGCGGGATGTTGAGTTCCAGGAGGGCGAGCCGCGCGAGCGGATCGAATTACGGGTCCGCTCGGTCGAACCGCTGTGGGATAAGGTGATCCGCGGCCGGCGGCGGGTGATGGGATCGCTGATCGGCCGGATGATCGACGGGACCCCTCCGGCGGACAAGGAGGACTACCGCTTCCTGCCGGAAGAGGCCAAGTGCAACACGCTCAAGCAGCAGATCTCCGAGGAGGGTGTGGTCGGCGGGCTGGCCAGGCGGATTCGCGGCGTCGCCGACGACTACATTCGCGAGAAGCTCGACGAGATCGAGACACGCATTGACCAGAAGCTCGACGAGATCGACAAGCGTCTCGCCGAATGGCGCGACCGCGAGGTCGCCAACCGGCTGAAGATCCTCAAGATCACCCTGGTGGCGTCGGTGATTGTGGCGGTGCTCTCGCTGGGCTATACTTGGCTGAAATCCCTGTGACCC
>CAYVVX010000089.1:7008-12256 GCA_964455315.1 uncultured Planctomycetales bacterium
GTGACCCCATGATCCGGAACCACTCATGTACGAACATCTGAGCCGCCGAGTAAACGGCGTTATCAAGCTGGCCGAATCCATCGCCCGCGAATATGAGCAGGATTATGTCGGCACCGAGCATCTGCTGCTGGCCATCATCCGTGAGGGGACCGGCCTGGGCGTGCGGGTGCTGACCGCGCTGGGTGTCGACGAGGACCGGGCCCGCGGCGAGGTGGATCGGCTGATCAAGACCAGCCTGGAGGACACCTGGGTATTCGGAAGGCTCCCCGGGTCGCCGCACTATCGCAACGTGGTGGCCAAAGCGATCGAGGAGGCCCGCGGACTGGGCAACAAGGAGGTCTGCACCGAGCATCTGCTGCTCGGGCTCCTGGCCGAGAAGGGCTCGGTGGCGTACCAGGCCCTGCGGGACATGGGCGTGACCGCGGACGCGATTCGGCAGGAGATCCTCAAGACGTCACCACCGGCCCGTTGAACCATGGAGGCATTGAGAACACGGAGGAAAGCCAACTCGCTGCTCATGCGACCCTGAGCAGGTCCGCTTCGCCCGGGCCGGGAGTCCGGCCGCTGCGGTTCTGGAATCCTCGGTTCCGGATTCTGACGGAAGGCCGGGCCCGGGAATCACCGGCTGTTCAGAAACTGTTTTCGTCCTTCATGGTCTTCCGCGCTCTCGGCCGATCCTGTCAGCGCTCCGCCTGTCTCGAGGGTATTCTCTTCTCCGTGACCTCCGGGTCTCTGTGATTCCATCCAATCGCCCGCCGGAACTCGTCGATCCGTCTTGACTTGCCCGTATTGAGAGGGCTAGCATGAATGAAGGTTCGATCGAGGGACAGCGCGTCATGGTGTCTGCGATATGTTCACCGGAATCGTCCAGTCCGTTGGTGTCGTGCGGTCGGTCCGTCGCGGACCGGCGGGGGCACGGCTCGTTCTGGACGCGCCGCGCCTGCCCCGTCCGCTGCCGCCGGGCAGCAGTGTCTGCGTGAGCGGAGCCTGCCTCACCGTCGCGGCCTGCGACCTCGCCACCATCGAGTTTGACGTGATCCCCGAAACGCTCGAGCGGACCACGCTGGGTGGTCTGTCCGGCGGGAATCGGGTGAACCTGGAGCGCAGCCTTCGCGTTGGGGACGGGCTCGACGGGCACATGGTGCAGGGGCACGTGGACGGCGTGTCGACGGTCCGTTCGATCCACCGCGAAGGTGCCGAGGGCTACCGCATCACCTTCGCCGGCGGCGGGGAGCTGATGCCCTTCATGATTCCCAGGGGCTCGGTGGCCATCGACGGGGTTTCCCTGACCATCGCCGGGGTAAGCGGAGACAGCTTCACCGTCGCACTGATTCCAACCACGCTGGCCGAGACAACGCTTGGCGAGCTGAGCGCGGGCGACCGGGTCAACATCGAGACCGACATCCTCGTCCGCACGGTCATCAGCCATTTGCAGCGTGTCACCGGCGGCGCGGGTCGCGGCAGCGAACGACTCACCCTGGAGATGCTCCGGGAGCAGGGGTGGTGATGCCATGAGCAGCACACCTCCTTCCGCTGTCACCGCCGACGGCTCGCGAAGCCTCAACCCCAGGCCCCTCATCGCCATCACCATGGGCGATCCGGCCGGCATCGGCGCCGAGGTCATCGTCAAGGCCCTGTCCGACCCTGAAGTGCGCGGTCTCGGGCGTTTCATCATTTTCGGACTTAATGAAGTCATCGAATACGCCGCCGATCAGGCCGAGATCAACGCCTTCTGGTTCCGGCTGCCGCACGAGGCCGTCACCAGGATCGAAAGCGGCGTGGTGCTGGCCGATTTCGACGAGTACGCCATGTTCGGCCCGGCCATTCGTCACGCCACCGCCGAGGGCGGCGAGGCGTCGATGCGATTTCTGGACGCCGCCATCCTGGCGGCCAAAAGCGACGTCGCCGAAGCCATCGTGACCGCGCCGATCTGCAAGGAGAGCTGGTCGCTGGCGGGGTTCCGCTATCCCGGGCACACCGAGAAACTCGGCCACGCGTTCGGCACGCGGCGGGTGACCATGATGTTCGTCGGCGGGAAGCTCAAGGTGGCACTGGCCAGTATCCACGAGCCGCTGTTTGAGCTGCGCAACTCCTTCACCATTGGCCGGGTGTTCCAGCCCATCGACCAGATGGCCACCGCCCTGCGCGACTGGTTCGGCATCGAGCGTCCGCGGATCGCGGTATGCGGACTCAACCCCCATGCGGGAGAGAACGGTCTGTTCGGCGACGAGGAAAAGCGGATCATCGAGCCGGCCATCACCATGGCGCGGGAAGGCGGCTGGTTCGTGGAGGGCCCGTTCCCGGCGGACACCCTGTTCTGGCGGGCCGCGCACGGACACTACGACGGCGTGGTGGCGATGTACCACGACCAGGGGCTGATTCCCGTGAAGCTGCTGGCGTTTGAGTCGGCGTGCCAGACCACGCTGGGGATTCCTGTGCCGCGCACCAGCGTGGATCACGGCACCGCCTTCGACATCGTCGGACAGAACGTCGCCAACGCCGAAAGCATGAAGAGCGCCATCCGGCTGGCCTGCCGGATGGCCCTGACCCGGCGCACCTTGCCGCCGCCCCCGCCGGGTGAGCCGGTTGAGCCGATTCCCACTTCAGCGGACAATATGCCCGGCATCGACGAATGACCTTCGCCGGCAATCGCGGCGGTAATCGGGCTCATACCTATGGATGGAACCTGGCTGCTGGCATCCACGGAGATCGAGCAGGCACTGCTGTCGCTGGCCACGGCGATCGCGGCCGGCGTGATCCTGGTGGCGATCGCCCACAAGATCAACCTGTCGGCGATTGTCCTGCTGCTGCTGGGCGGCATCTGTCTCGGTCCGCAGGGGCTGGGGGTGGTCCAGCCGGGCAGCCTGCGGGCGCTGCCGGCGATGGTGTCGCTGGCCGTGGGGCTGATCCTGTTCGAGGGTGGGCTGACCCTGGACATCGGCGGATACCGCTCCGCGTCGCGGGTGATCGTGCGTCTGCTCACTGTGGGGGTGCTGACCACCTGGCTGATCACCGCGCTGTTGATCCGGCTGCTGTTCGGATACTCGTTCGGCTTCTGCATGCTGGCCGCGAGCCTGGTGATCGTCACCGGTCCCACGGTGATCGGACCGCTGCTGCGGCGCATCCGCATCCATCCGACCCTGCACAGCATCCTGCACTGGGAAGGCGTGCTCATCGATCCCATCGGCGTGTTCATCGCCATCCTCTGCTTCGAGTTCTTCGGCGGCACGGGCGGTCAGGCGGCCTTGACCAACTTCGGCTTCCGGGTGCTCACCGGCATGGGCCTGGGCATCGCCGGGGGACTGCTGCTCTCCCTGCTCATCCGCCGGCGCGTGGTGGATGAGAGCCTCATCGACGTGGTGCCGCTGGCTTTCGCCGCGGGGATCTTCGGCATCGCGGAGGCCCTGGCCAGTGAGTCCGGACTGCTGGCCACGACCGTGGCCGGCTTCGTGCTGGGGGCGTCCCGGCCGGCGGAACTCAAGCAGATCCGCCGGTTCAAGTCGGCCATCACCGATATCCTGATCGGCATGCTGTTCATCCTGCTCTCCGCGCGGCTGGAGTTTGACCAGTTCAGGGAATTCGGGTTCACCGGGGCGCTGCTGGTCGTGCTGGTGATGATCCTGGTCCGCCCTGCGGACGTGCTGGTGTCCACCCTGGGCGAGCCGCTCGAGCGGCGTCAGCGGTTATTCCTCAGTTGGGTCGCCCCGCGCGGGATCGTGGCCGCGTCGATGTCGTCGCTGTTCGCGCTGAACCTGATGCAGCGCGGCGTCGAAGACGCCCGCTTCGTGGAGACCTTCACCTACAGCGTGATCATCGCGACCATCCTGGTGCAGGGCTTCACCGCCGGGGCCCTGGCCAGGCGACTGGGTCTGCAGCGGCCTTCGCCCACCGGCTGGCTGATCGTGGGCGCCGGGCTGTTCGCCCGCCGGGTGGCCGAGTTCATCCGGCACAGCGCCGAGGTTCCGGTGATGGTGATGGATCTGAACGCCCGGGCGGTGGCCGAGGCCCGGGCCGCCGGGCTGAACGCCGTGCTGGGCGATGCCCGCGAGGTGTCCATCTATGACGAGCGGCTGGACGTGCAGGAGATGGGCCACCTGCTGGCGCTGACCGACAACGAGCATCTGAACAGCCTGCTGTGCGAGCGGTGGGCGGAACATTTCGGCCGGCAGAAGGTCTTCGGCTGGGTGCCCGCCGGCCAGGGCAAGCAGCGCGGCGGCAACCTGCCCCTGGTCTGGCAGAAACTTCCACGGCCCTCCACACTGAGCCATGAAATCGCCGAGGACAAGGCCTGGCTGCGGACCATCCCCCTGGCTCCCGGCGGCAAGAGCATGTCCGAGAGCCTGCTGCTGGCCGCCGGCGGGGGCGCTGTCTGGGCGGACCTGTCCGCGCGCCGTCCGGTCGGCGGCAGCACCGAGCTGTCCGGGCTGGTGCTGCAGCGCCGGCTCAGCTACCTGGTGGACGCCCTGCGCCCGGGGCTCTTTGTGCGCGTGCAGCCGGGCAGCATGGAGGAACTTCTCGGGCTGCTGGTCGATCGGCTGGTGGCCGAAGTGCCGCAGTTGCCCGCCAAACAGCTTCTGGAAGGGTTCCTGGAACGGGAACGGGTGTTCTCGTCCTCCATCGGACATGGCGTGGCCATCCCGCACGCCTACCACAAGGCGGCCACCGCCCGCCTGTGCGCCCTGGCTCAGCTTCCCGAGGGGCTGCGTCTGCCCGGCCCGGATGATACCCCCGTGCGGCTGGTCTTCCTGCTGGTCGGCCCGCCGGGCGACCCCGAAGGGCACCTGGCGATGATCGCCGAGATCGCCCGCATGGTGGCGGAGGAAAATGTTCGCGAGCGGCTGATGAACGCACCCGGCTTCGCCGACCTGCTGGTGGTGATCCGTCAGGCTCAGGCGGCCGGATAGATCTTCGAAGACCTTGAACAGGGTAAGGAAGGTCGCTGGGGAAAGGCATCACGCGTGGATTCACCCGCACACGCGAGGATCGGGATCACCCGCAACACGACTGGGCGTGGACCGTCCGCCGGCACTGCCCGCTTGTGCTCACAACTCAGGTGTTGCCCACATCATGTGTTCTGACCTGCGCTGGACGGTCGAAGGTCAGACCCAGGGGCACGCTGCCCTCCGGCTCCGAGATGAGGGCCTGGATGGAGTGCGATCCGAGCGCCCTTTCCACCTCGGCCATGGCGTCATCAAGCTGGCGGTGCAGCGGGCAGAGGCGCCGGCCGTGCTGCTTCAGTCCCAGCGGG
>CAYVVX010000090.1:0-8831 GCA_964455315.1 uncultured Planctomycetales bacterium
GTCACAACAAGCAACGCCACGTTCACCACCTCGCCTGAGATGCCGTCAAAGGCCCCAGGACCGAGGCGAGCCAACCCTTGCCATGCGTACTGGGTGAGCCATCGATGCCGAAAGGCATTGAAGCTTCCGGCAAAGAACCACGCCTGAGGAGTCACGAACGACACACTTCCGCCAGTCGCAACCAGCCTGATGATGCGGTCGAGCATCACGTTGGCCAAATCATGCCTGGCATCCATGTATTCGTTCTCGCAATACGCCTTCAAGAACTCGCCCATCTTTCGGAGCCCTAAATACGGCACGTTGGTGATGACCAGCGTGTAATCGCCTGACAGCAGCTCGGCGGCCTTGGCCATGCCGGCGGCGGCGATGGCCTGCTCGTGCTGGTCCTCATCCACCTCGGCGGCCATCGCCTTCCGGAGCACGGGCAGCAGCGTCTCGTAGTCGGCGGCACCGAATTGCCCGGCGGCGGCCTGGGGGTCGAGAAGCGAGCCGAGCGCCGGGGCGTCGCGGAAGGCGTCGTAGAGCAGCCCCAGGCCCCAGCGGATCGGCTCACGGCTGCGCCCGGTCTCCGCGTCGGCCAGTGCCAGCCAGTCCTCGCGTTTGCCCCGCGGGCCGATGCCCGTGCAGGCGATGTGCATCTCCGGCAGCGGGCGGTAGCCGTCGGCGTCGGGGAACGTCCAGGCGGTCATCGCCAGGGCGAACGCGGCGATCTGACAGCAACGCTCGTCGATCTCCAGCCCGTGCAGGTTGTCGGACAGGACGGCGTCCACGGCGTCGCGGGCGCTGAGCCCCTCCTCGGCCATGCGCATCGGCACCAGGTGGTGCAGGGCAGCGACCAGGAAATGTCCCGAGCCGCAGCAGGGGTCGAGTACCTTGATCCCGGCCACCGTCGCCGGCCAGCCCTCGAACGTCCCCGCGGCGGGACGCCAGGGCCCGCCCTCGCCCTTTTCCCCACGCACGAAACGCAGGTAGTCCCACGTCACGCCGGGGAGGGCGAGCTTCTTCCTCAGTTCATCTTCGGTGTCCGCGCTCGCCGCGTCCTCAGCCGTCAGCTTCTTCCCCGCCCACCAGGCGCCCAGCGTGTTGTGCAGCAGGAACTCCACCATGTACGGCTCGGTGAAGAGCTGCGTGACGGCCGAGATCTCGTCGGCGCCGATCTTGACCTCCGACTTGTTGACCTCGTCCTTCTTCCTGCTCTGCCAGAACTGGTAGACCCAGCCGAGGGCGTCGGAGGCGGTAAAGACCTCGGCCGGCAACTCGTCGAGAAGGCGTTCGAGCTTGTTGCGGTGCTCGCGGGCGAAGGCGACGGCCAGCAGCGGGTCGTCCGGGCGGAAGATCTGCGGGAGCATGTCCTGGGCACAGCGCGAGGCGAAGACCCACACGTCCACGCCGTCCTCCCGGGCGAGTTCCTTGGCCTCGTCGAGGCTGATGGCGATGCCGGCGCCGGGCTCGATGAGCAGGTTGTTCTCGGCCAGGAAGCGGGCGAAGAGCATCCGGTGCCAGTGCTCATAGGCGCACTCGCCGGCGAGGTGGTCGATCTCGTGATCCCTGCCCCCCGCGCCGGCTTTGGGCAGCTTGCTGTCGCCCAACTGCCGGGCCCGGGCCCGCAGCTTGTTCCGCAGGGCCCGCTGCTGCGGCGTCATGTGCGTGTACGGCTCATGGTGGTGAACCGCCAGCGCCTCCAGCGCGGCCGTTGCCCCGGCCTCGGCGATGTCGCGTGCCGCGACGACGGCCTTGTCGAGCTTGTTGCGGAGATCGGTGGCGAGGGTGGGCATGGGTCAGGCGTCCTCCCGGGGGGCTGGATATGGCGCTTCATTCGGGGCGGAACGCAACCCCTTTCTACAACTTGACTTATGGGCGGTGGCTCTTGCGGGAGCAGTTTGCCTGTTACATGGCGCTACATACCCGGAGCCCCCAAAAACGCCCCTGGCGCGGCCAAAAACGCGGTTTGCCCTCGTGCGACGACCCGTCCGGTGACATCGCGCTACATCATGCTCAAGCCCAGAAGGGTACATACCCGTGCTCCTTTCCGATCCCGGCCACAGGCCGTATCAGGTCGCGGTCAATCGCGTCTCGGATGATGCGGGAAGCGACAGGGTAGTTGGTCTTGACGATGTTGAGGCGCTCACGGAGCGAGGCGTTGGTCATCTGGCGGCCGGAGACGTGCATGAGGCAGGCGTGTTGATAGCACGCCCGAACGCGCTCCTGGCGATCCATCTCACCGAAGGCGCGCGGCCCATAGAGGACCGCGATCGTGTGCTGAGTCGCCGCGCGGAAGTCGGGAGCAGGCAGTTGGAAAAGTTCCACTGAGGCGATCACCTTGTCGATGCCACTGCCACGTTCCTCGCAGATGTTCATCCGCCGCATCAAGCTGGCGATAGCCTCGTTCCGCGAACGGGGCGGTTCGTCGATGAAGCGGAGTGTGTCGATCAGAGGCAGTCCTGGATTGGTAATCTCCATGCGGTCACTGAACAACTCGATCATCGGACCAGTGCCCGAGAGAGTGAAATCCTGATGAATCAGCGCATTGGCGATCAATTCACGAATAGCGATCTCAGGATACATTCGCACTTGGCGGCGCAGAGCCTGGTCGATTTGCTCATTCTGGGGCAGTTGATCATTGACGTAGGAGATGAGGCCAGCGATTCCAATCGCATAACCGCGGATGCCCACTTGTTCTTTGATCGCCTGTGTCCGGTTCGAGCCGCTGTAGATCACTACCCGAGGAGCCTTCCGCGCCAGGCGCGCAAATTGTCCCAGATCCATCGCGAAAAGGATCGCTCCGACATTGGTAATGTCGTAACGATCGTTGCCCTCAGGCACGATGATCTTCTCAAGGACCAGTCGCTCCAGGACCGCTGAACGGTTGTCGGGGAGAGGAAGGCCTAGCATTCGAAAGCAGGACGCATAATCGATCAGGTTCAGGACTTCTTCGGAAGAAACCGACGACGCGGCAGCGCACGTTTCAAAGGGCTTCTCCGAAAACAAGGCCCAGAGGGATCGCTCCTTCTCTGGATACGCCTTGAGCTTCTTCTTGTAGGTGCCCACGCGGATGTACTCGATCCCACCGAAGGCGACTGGCTGGATCGAGGCCGGCTGGATTTCTAGGAGCACGATACGATGACCGTTGACGGTGCCTTCATGGATGGCGAAATCAATCCGTGGCGCAAGCTGATGCAGCAGCCAGTTCTCCAGTTCTTCGTTGCCCTTTTTTGTTGCCCGCGGCCGGAAGGTCGTGCCCACCAGAGTGTGGGTGTCGTCCTTAACTCCCCACAATAGATATCCACAACGTTGTCGTCGCAGAGCCGCTCCATTCGCGAGGGCAGAAAGGTATTCGCCGATGTCCTGCGGATCAGCGGTATTGTGCTTGAACTCCACCCATTCCGTTTCGCGCGGAAGGCTTCGCAGGTGTTCGACCAGATGTTGGAGTTGATCCGATGTCATCACATCTGAGGCCTTCTCAGGAAATCACCACCGGCCCGTCCTTGAGTTTGGTCACGAGGTCCTTCTCCGTCTCCGTCAACCACGCCTTCACGTCCGCCTCGGTCTTGAGCGCGCCGCTGGTCAGGTGCACATGCTGCGTCCTGGGCTCCAGCAGCCTGGCCGCGGCCATCGCGGCGCGGGCGAACTGTTGCGCGAGGGCGTCGGTGCGGGTCTTCCAGGCCGGCAGCGGGGTTTGATCCAGAGTGTCGAGCAGGTCAGTCTCGTTGCCGACGGACAGCTTCGGCGGCGCGGTCAGCCCCTCGGCGGTGAGGATCTGCTGCCGCTGGTCATCGTTGATCTTCTTCCAGGCGTCGTTGGCGATCAGGGTCGCCATCTGCGCGTTGTAGGTCTGCTCGTGGAGTCCGTGGGCGGCAGTCACGGCCGTTCGCAGGGCATCCACTGCACCCCGGCGAATCGGCTGCACGGGGTCGCTGGCTTCCAGCAGGCGGCGCTCGGTCCTGACCGCGTCGGCCTGTCGGCGAAGTTCATCGGCACCATCGACGCTGTCGGCGTGCTTGAGCAGGGTGCAGAGCGTGTCCCAGGCCGGGCTGCGCTTGGAGGCGAGGTCGGCGAGCTTGCTCCATTGCGTAGCCTGCTCGGCGAGGGTGTCGTGGACCTTCAGAATCTCGGCGAGCTGCTCGACGCCGACGTAGCCGCGGAGGGTGTCGAGATGGGCGGTGTTGGGCCGCTGGGGCAGGGGCGGCTCGCCGCCGGTCTGTTTGGCCAGTTCCAGCAGGCGGGCCAGGTAGGTGTCCGCCTTCACAGCTTCTTCGCCGGCGTTGCAGGGAACATCCGCCCCCTGGAACAGTCTGCGAAGCTTGATCCTTTCGACGGCGGTCAGGGTGGCAGACTCGGAGCGGAAGTCACTGACCGAAATCTTCGATTGGTCCAACTGCTTCACGGCAAGGGGCGTGCCTTTGTGGGTGGCGCGCAGGTGCCCGGTGGTGTGCAGCGTGATGAGGGCGGCATCAACGGCGTCGCGGGGCCAGCCGTAGGGGCTGGCTTCGAAGGCGGAGCGAATCTCCCTGCCGCTCTTGCCCGAGCCGACCTCCGAGAGGACCGCGGTGCAGACGGGGTGCTTATCGGCGGGCTCCCTGAAGTCGACCGCGGCCAACGCATTCTCGTCGCCGTTCCTGGCCCGGTTGATGACGTTGGACCACCGGTTGTCGTCGGCCTCCCGGAAGTTGGGGAACATTCGGTCGAGCGAGGCCTTGGCGGCTTCCTCGACTTTGCTGGCGAGGCTCAGGTCGTGACGCTCGCCGCCGCCGCCCTGGTAGACCTTGGCCCGGTCAATCACCTCGCCGACGATCTGGTCCCGCGTGGCCTCGGCGGCAGCCTTGCGCGTGGCCATCGCGTCGCGAGCATCGGTCCCTTCGGCCGTCGTGGGCGTGCCCTTGAAGTTCAGCGTGGCCTGGGCGGCGTCGCAGTCCACAATGGCCTTCTGGAGGTCGTCGGCACTGGCCTTGGGGATATAGACGAAAAGGATGGGGCTGTCGCTGCCGGCGGCTCGGGCGTCACTCACCACTGTGCGCTCCTGCTCGCCCCATCCATCGCGCACCCAGACCGGGATTTCTGCCCCCTCCACCTTGGGAGCCTCGGCTCCGAAATGGATCAACAGTTTGCGCGGCTCCTTGCTCTTGCCGTGGTTGAGCTTGATCCCCTTGAGGACTTCCTGGCAGGTGGCGTTGATGAGTCCGCCGCGCTTGTTGGAGAGCGCGGTCTGGTCGCCGTTGAGGCGGGTCTGCCGGTTGCGGAACTCACGGTCCCACTCGCTGCTTTCCCGGGTTTGCAGGCTGTATTCGTCGTCCAGCTTGATGAGGGTGCCGGCTTCGACCAGGTTGTCGAGGATGCGGGGGATCTCCTTCCGCAGTTGCGTGCCGTCGTGGGACAGGTCGGAGACCAGCAGGTCGGCCAGCATCTCGGGGTTGGCGCGGACGCCGATGTCAGCTGTCGCCTCGCGCGACAGCTTGCGGATAAGGAAGATCAGGCCGCAAAGTCGTTGGGCAAGCCGCCCATCATCCCCTTCCTTGCCGAGCCTCTTGAGCTTCTCGTCGATCTCGCGCAGCAGCACGCCATTGCGGACCAGGTCCGGTTGAAGCTGGTCGAAGATGAAGTCGGCAGGCACGACGACGCCCAACTTCTCGTTGGCGGTGTGGTGGACGGCTTCGTGGACGATCCTCAGCTGGGTGCGAAGCTGGCTCGCGGTGCCCTGTTTGTCGATCTCGCGCAGGACGCTTTCCCAGAATCGCCGGCGCACCGGGAGCAATGGATAGTCCTCCACGATGATGGCGCGATCCGCGGACCGCGCGGCGATGCGCGTGCCGGCAAGCTGCCGGTCGATCTCGCCGCTGTGGGTACTGACCATGTCCTCGATGGGCTTGCGCTTGTCGGCTTTTTTGGCCAGCACGACCCGGCGGGTGACCGTCTCCACATCGGAGTCGGACAACTCGACGGGGATCGTGAACCGGCCTGATAGGCGCTGGAGAAGCGGCACATTCCCCGCCAGTGCGGTTTGCCCCGCGCCAATCAGGAGAACCCGGCTATCCAGCTGCTTGCAGAGGGCCTCGGCGACCTCTTGAACGTCGGTAGACCGGCCGGGGTCCTGCCCGATGAAGAGCTGGATCTCATCGAGCACGATGACCGTGCAGGGCAGTTGGCCATCGACCGAGAGGATCTCGCGGACCAGGCGAATGAAGTCGTTGGTGGAGATATCCGTGGCGCCACGGAACTGCGCCTGTAGCGCGGCTCGCACCTGTTTGAGATCCGATGCAAAACTGGGATCGGCTTCGAGGAGCGCCTTGGCGAGGACAGGGCTGACGTACAGGTCATGAAGCTCAGTATGGAACTTCCTGCCGGCCTTCTCCACGGCAGCCTCGACCTTGTCGTAGATGTTGTTCCGTTTCAACCAGAGGCAGAACTGGGCCTGCGGCAGGGCCTCGGGCAGGCCCTTGGACGCACAGATGACCCGCAGAACCGCCAGCCGGACACTTTCGCCGCCTCCGGACGGCAGCGTGCCGCCAGCGGCATGCAGGCCACCGCACCGCTTGCCCAGGGTATCGAGTTCGCGCAGCAGGTCTTTGACATCCTCGGAGAGCGTCGCGAGCCCTCGGGGGGTGGCCCCGTCGGCGAAGGAGGGCGTGTTCACCCACAGATGGCGAAACATCTTCAGCAGGTGCGACTTGCCGCTGCCGTAGAAGCCGCTGACCCAGGCTGCGGGCTGGGTGGTGGAGTCGACGTTGCCGACATATGACCCCAGGATGCGCCGCAGGCCGTCCTCGTACTGGCCCTCGCAGACGAAGTGCTCAAGCTCGTAGCGGAGCGTTTCCAGTTCCTTGTCGGACGCGGCCTCCCGCACGGCGGCGACGCCGTCGTTCAGCAGCTTCGCATCGGCGGGGTCGCGCTCGAAGAGTTCGCGGTTGGTCATCAGTCATGGGCCCCATTGTGAACCGTGATGGGCACGGCAAGGTAATTCCAACCATCCCGTGCATCCAGCAGCCGGTAGTTGCTATCCTCGTACTCGCCCGGGAAGAATACCAGAAGCCGGCCCCGGATGTCATTTACCACCTCCTTGAGCACCAGCGACACCCGGGTGAACCCGAACAGGCAGGCCACCCCTTCGACCGCAACCACGGTGTTTTCGTCAACATCGTCGGCGGTGAGGGCCGTGCGCAGCCGGGTCGCGACGAACTGCACGAAGTCGCTGCGGAGCTTCATGGTCAGGTCGGAAGGCTGCTCGAAGTAGGCGTCACGGTAGTTGGTAACCGACATCCATTCGGCGAAGGCGTCGGTGAGGTCCACGAGCCGCCAGTTGTGCCCGCATTGGCGGGTCTGGGTCTCGAAGTGCTCCAGCCGAGCCCGCAGTCTCCGCTCGTCGGTCTTGGCGTAGACCACGAAGATGGCCTTCTGGTCACCGGAGAGATTGCGCTGCCAGGGTGCGTCGATGTGGGCATGATACCGGGCCGCCAGGTCCTCGATTCGTCCCATACGGCTACCGCCTTTCCGCGGGGGTCAGAAGTCGTGTGAACGCCACCTCGGTGACGCCGCCTGATTGGCGTATGTCCAACAATCCAAGCCGGCGCGCGTCCACGGCCAGTTGCAGCAATTCGCTGCCCGGTGCATCCAGCACGCGAGTCCACAGAGTCTCGAAGAGGAGTGACCCTCTGGTGCCACCAAGATACCCCAAGAGTAGCCCGAATGCCGCAGTCGCCGCCGTGGGGGTCACGAGTTGACGCACCTTGCGGCCGCGGCCCTTCAGGTGTCCCGATTGCGTCCACGAGGAGGCGGCATTGCGGACTACCTTGTCGAGGGTGCTGTCGCTGAGCCGGTTCCCCGCCGCTCTGTGCACGGCGTCGGTAAGCTGCTGACGGGCGAGTTCCTCATGGGGTCGCATGCCCAGGATTGGTTCCGCCGTAGCCCGCAGGAGGGGGTCACGGGCCAAGGCAACCAGCAGCGCAAGAAGGGGCTGAGCATCCCGGTCCACCGCCCACAGCTGGCGCAGGACACGGAAGAGCAGGACGGCGGGGTCGAGGGCGTAGAGTTCGGATAGCCGCTGGGCCGAGAGCCTGCGAGTTGCCGCGGTGCGCTTGCCCAGGCAGTTGTCGTCATGGATGGCAGAAAGGTATTCTTCCCGGGTCGCCTCAGGGCTGCAACTGGCGAGCACGGCGCGCAGCTCGGCGAGCATGATCGTGCGACTGGTGTGGGTGCCGATGGGCCCCCAGCGGAAACCCGCATCACGGAGTTGCTCGCCGCCGATGCTAAACTCTGGTGCTGGATCGTCGTTCCTTACCGCCATGCCCGGCAGTATACCAATTCGCCGGCTGGTTTGCCGGCGAAGCCGGCCTCAGCCATAACTTGCGTTCTTTGAAAAGCTTATGACCTGCGCAAAGTAACATCACAGTCGAAACCACCTGCGCTTGCGTTGCAGGGAGTCAATAACCCGGCTGGTCCGGCTGTGCCGACACCATCGGTTCCAAACCCAGGCACGCTCCTGTGACGCAGATTTCATAAACCGATTCACCACCGGGCTGGGGATAGGTTTAAGCGCCGGGGCCCCCGGCGACGGGGGGGTGGGCAAAGCTTTCGGTCGATGGGGCCCCCTCTGGTGCGCGGCTTGGGACTCCTACTTCCTGCACGCCGCCGCCGCAGGCGAACGTCGTTGAAGGATCGGGCCTCGCGTGCGTAGGCCCGCGACGAGCACGCCCTCGCCAGCGGGCAGCCAGATGCTCGGGCACGGGGCCAGCGGCACACGGGCTCGCGCCGGTTCCCATTCACCTACCACGTCGAGGGCGTCGTGAATGAGACAGCGGTTGGTCCTCGCGGGCGCGTAGCGCGCGAGTCGTCGCTCATCA
>CAYVVX010000090.1:8841-12205 GCA_964455315.1 uncultured Planctomycetales bacterium
CTCATCAGCACGACGACGTGACGGCGAGCGCTCCGCCGCTGGTGGGCTCGCACGACGAAAACGCCATCCGGCTTCAATACGGCTCCGTGGGCGCCTTCCCCGTCCGGGAAGTGGGGGGAGCCTGCTTGCGTCGAACCTTGAAGCGGCAACCACCCCTTCAGGGGGTAGTCTGGCAGGCGTCTTGAGGCGATGGGGCACCAAGCCGGTAGCTGTGGAGCGGGCAACCCGTCGCAGGGCAGGTCTTCACCGCCGCCTCGCTCCAGCCCGTGCACTGCAAGCAGAACAGCCTGATCGCCGCCCGTCGGCTCTTGCCGGTGAGCGCCCGTTGCCGCATGGGCCGGTACTTGACCGGCACGTCGTGCTCATCCATGATCGTCCCCTCCTTGGGCCAGCCGTGGTCTTCGAGCCCCGGCACGTCGCCGAGGCGTTGTCCTGATCCTCGCTTCGCCGCTCAGCTTCCGACCTCGCCGTCGCCCTGGTCGCCTTGCACCGCCGCCCGGACCGTGGCGACGATCGCGGACCGGACGCTTGGGGGCAGGTTCGGCCACGAGCGCATGACCTCCCCCAACTCGGCGTCCACCGGCCCGGTTGCAGCGCTTTCGGCCCCCTGTGCAGCGCCTAGTGCAGCGCTGGCAGGGTCGCAGGACCGTTCAGGACGGACTAAGTTGTTTCTTCCACAGGTGGTTACGTCAGATTCAGAGGCAGGTGTTTCGATTCCCGCCTCGCCCAGATTAGTCGGCGCTGCCACGAGAGCGACGATCGGTCCCGCAGATCAGAAGTCATGATGCCATGAAGTCCACTGAGTCGACCGCATTCCCCTCCGCTGGTTCCACGCCACTGCAGTACTGTCGTGATTGCGAGTACCCGCTCTGCGGACTCGATCAGAATCGCTGTCCGGAATGCGGTCTGCCTTTCGATCCGTTGGATCCGAAGACCTTTGTGGCCAACCGGCGGCGCGAACGGCTTCATCGTCAAGCGCAAGCCGTCGGCACCGCTGCCTTTGGCTTGGGGCTCGTTGCCGCGGTGGTGGAGATCTTGTGGAGCGTAGTGGCCTGGGACACGATCTTCATCGTCCTCCTCATGGGGGCGGCAATGATAGGCGGATTGATCAGTCTGGCCGTGTCTGCGGTATCTTACCTGGGGGCGTGGCGTTGGCCGGAACCTCGTCGTGTCATCAAAATGCTCGTCCTGTGGATGCTGGTGGTGAGCGTACCATTCACACAATGGCCGATGGTGACTTCTTTCGCTCTGCACGCTGGCGCGTTCGACCGTCTGGCTGACGATCTGGAAGCAGACCGCCTCGACGCATCTGCCTTCCCCCGCTGGGTGGGCATCTACCGTGTGAAAGGCATGGAGATGAGGGGTGCGATGCCATGCTTTTGGGTGGATGCTAATCCGGGGGGACCAAGCGGTTTTGTGCGCGGCTACCGGGGGCGGGGATTCAATCTCTGGGGATGGCCTGTGCGTCTGAATTCGGATTGGCATTTCATCGAGGAGGATTAACCCCTACTCCCGCGCCATC
The DNA here is from genome assembly GCA_964455315.1 of uncultured Planctomycetales bacterium. Lineage (GTDB taxonomy): Bacteria > Planctomycetota > Phycisphaerae > UBA1845 > PWPN01 > CAYVVX01. The sequence continues at coordinate 10,364 of CAYVVX010000090.1, forward strand.
GCACCATATGTGTCTGGCAACCACTTCACTGAAGTGCCTCTGAAATACCGCGATGTTGAACTTCTGGGCATGCCCGCGTACGGCGTCACTGCGGATTGAAGACTCGGTCGACTCAAATCGTCGGATGGCATCGGCCACCGCTTCCGGTCCCTGCTCGCCGAACAGCACTCCCGTCTTCCCGTCGACCACCGTGTCCAGGGCGCCGCCGGCGCCGTAGGCGATGACCGGCTTGCCGGCGGCCATGGCCTCGACGGGGACCATGCCGAAGTCTTCCTCACCGCAGAAGAGCAGGGCCCGGCAGCGGTGCAGGTGGTCGCGGACCACGTCGTCGGGCTGCCAGCCGAGCACGCGGGTGCGGGGGCCGGCTTCGCGGCGCAGGCGGTCGAGCCAGGGGCCGGTGCCGATGATGACCAGCTCGCAGTCGAGTTGCCGGCAGGCCTGCAGGGCGAGGTCGGGGCGTTTATAGGGGACGAGTTCACCGAGAACCAGGTAGAACCCGTGCGGAGAACTTCCGTGGGCTGAAGCCGGGGGAGGCTGATCGGTGCAGGGAGCAGTATCCGCGTTGGCATGCCCCGCGCGAACTGAAGCCCGCGGCTCTTTGGCGAACGACGCCGTGTCCACGGGCGGGTGGACGACCACGCTGTCCCGTTCGTAGGCCCGCCTGATGCGATCAGCCACGCAGCGGCTGTTGGCGATGAACAGCGTCACCGTTTCGGCCGCGGCGCGGTCCGCCTTGCGCAGGCGGGGTGCGAACAGGCGCAGGCCAAGTCTGCCCAGCGGGCCGGCGGCCGCGTGGTAGTCGTCGTAGAGATCCCAGACGTAGCGCATCGGCGAGTGGCAATAGCAGATCTTCAACGCGCCGGGCTTGACGCGGATGGCCTTGATCATGGCCGCATCGGAGCAGATGACCACGTCCGCATCGCCGGCATGGAGCGAGCGCGACGCGGCGGCGATGAAGGGCAGGCTCTTGCGCTGAAGGTCGGGAACACGCACGAATCGCTGCAGCCAGGAGGTGCGAAAGTCCCGGCGGCGGAGGTCGTCGCTGAGCTGGTCGCGGCGCACGGCCAGGGTGTGGATCGGCGCGTCGGGGAACATCGCGGCAATGACGGCCAACGTCTTTTCCCCGCCGCGCATGGACATGGTCCAGTGGTGGGCGAGGGCGACGTTCAGGCCGGCCAGGCTTCCGGTCAGCGCGGGCGAAACACCGGCGCCACACCGGGCCGCGTCTTCACCGTCCGATCGAGCAGGCTCGCTGCCACTCCCAGGAGATCCGGTGCCACACCGGGAACCCGGCCGCGGAATGTCAGGGTTCATCGTCCTTCTTCGTCGTCGGCGGACAGGACGGTGGTGTCGCGCTCGCGGATCTTGACCCGGGTCTCGATGCCCAGGGCCTCCAGTGCATTGCGCTCGACGATCTGGCGAAGCTGCTCGCGGTGGATGGTCGGCAGGTTGGTGCCGTGGCAGACCTGGTTGATGCTGTAGAGCGACTCGATGCAGGTGGCCGGCAGTGTGAACGGAAAGTTGCTGCCGAACAGCAGGGCGTCCATGACCCCGCCCTGGTATGCGCTGAGCAGTGCCTGGTAGGACTGCCACGGGTGCAGTAGCAGCCCGCTGATGTCCGCGAAGACGTTGCGGTGCTTGGCCAGCAGGACCACCGCCTCCTCGATCCAGGGATAGCCCAGTTGGGCGACGATGATGCGCAGGTCGGGAAACTCCCGGGCGACCTCGTCGATCAGGTACGGGCGGGCGAACTCCATCCGGGCCTGCGGCGAGGCGGTCGCGTTCTGATGGAACATGATGGGGATGCGCAACCGGGCCGCTTCCTGGTACACCCGCATGGCC
>CAYVVX010000091.1:0-10539 GCA_964455315.1 uncultured Planctomycetales bacterium
CTCGAGTTCCTGCACCCGGCCGAGACCGATCGCCATACGCTGGATCAGATTGCGGAATCTCCCGACAGGCACCTGGCCGGAACCGATCTGGTCATCACCACCTATGCCATGGTGACCCGCCAGGAGTGGCTGGCACAGTTGGACTGGAGACTGGTGATTCTCGACGAGGCCCAGGCGATCAAGAACCCCTCGACACGCCAGAGCAAGGCCGTGAAACGACTGCGCGCCCATGCCCGCATCGTGCTGACCGGCACGCCCGTGGAGAATCGCCTGGGCGACCTGTGGTCGCTCTTTGACTTCCTCAACCCCGGCCTGCTCGGTTCGGTGAGCGTGTTCAAGTCGTTCGTGAAGAGCCTGGAGGTTCGCGAGCGGAACCAGTTCGCGCCGCTGCGCCGTCTGGTCGGGCCGTACATCCTTCGCCGCCTCAAGTCCGATCGTTCAATTATCGCCGACCTGCCGGAGAAGACTGAAACACCGCGCTATTGCAGCCTGACCAGGACGCAGGTCAAGCTCTACGAACAGACCGTCCGGCACATGCAGTCGGTCCTGGAGAAAACCGAGGGCATGGCCCGGCGCAGCCTGGTCCTCCAGACCCTGATGCGCCTGAAGCAGGTCTGCAACCATCCCAGCCAGCTTTCCGGTGACAGCGAGTACAGCCCCGCCGACAGCGGCAAGTTCCTCCGCCTCAACGAGCTCTGCGAAGAGCTGGCCGAGCGGCAGGAAAGGGTGTTGATCTTTACGCAGTTCCGCGAGATCATCGACCCGCTGGCGGATGATCTGGCCGCGGTCTTCGGTCGGACCGGACTGGTCCTGCACGGTGGAACGACCGTCGGCAAACGCAGGGAGATCGTGGCCCGGTTTCAGGAGGACGATGGCCCGCCGTTTTTCATCCTGTCCCTCAAGGCGGGCGGAACCGGCCTGAACCTGACCGCGGCTTCGCACGTAATCCATTTCGACCGCTGGTGGAATCCGGCGGTTGAGAACCAGGCCACCGACCGGGCCTTCCGTATCGGCCAGAAACGCAACGTGCTGGTGCACAAGTTCATCACCAGCGGGACCATCGAGGAGCGGATCGATCAGATGATCTCGGAGAAGCGGCAACTGGCGAACGAGATCCTCACCACCGATGGCGAGATCAATCTGACCGAACTGCCGGACGAGGAACTGATGAGGCTGGTCCGCCTGGACGTGACCCGGGCGGCCATGTGAGGAGGCGTGGCAATGCCGTTCTGGGCTCCCTATGTTCCCGTGGCTCAACGTCGGGCGCGAGCCTTCCACAAGATGGAGCAGCTCCGCAAGAAGGGCAGGACGATTGAACCGGTCCGGATCGAAGGGCGGACCATCGCGCGAAGCTTCTGGGGCAGCGGCTGGTGCGACCATCTGGAATCGTTCTCCGACTTCGAGAATCGCCTGCCCCGGGGCCGAACCTACGTCCGCAACGGGTCGGTCTGCCACCTGGCCATTCATCCCGGGCGCATCGAAGCCATCGTCAGCGGCTCCGACCTGTACAACGTCAATATCACCATCAAGAAGCTGAAGCCAGCCACCTGGAAGTCCGTCAAGGAGAGATGCTCCGGGCGGATCGGCTCGATGCTGGAGCTGCTCCAGGGCAGGTTGTCTGACCAGGTCATGGCCGTGGTGACGGATCGTGCGCTGGGCCTGTTCCCTCAGCCACGTGAGATTGAGCTTCGCTGCAGTTGCCCGGACTACGCCACCATGTGCAAGCACGTCGCGGCCGTCCTGTACGGCGTCGGCAGTCGGCTGGACGACCGTCCGGGACTGTTGTTCCTGCTTCGCGATGTTGATCCGGAAGAGCTGATTTCCTCCGAATTGGTCGTGCCGGGGGCGGCCGCGACGGGCGATGTTCTCGCCACGGATCAGCTTGGGGACATCTTCGGTATTGACCTCGAGGGTAGAGAGGAGGGACGGCCTGCTCCGCAAGCCAGGACGACACGGCGTTTCCGCGTCAACAAACGCAGCGCCTCGAATAAGCCAGGAATGAGACCGCCCCTGGCATCGCGGCAATCATCCATGCCCGGCAACGACCAGCCTGGGGTATCCGCAAGGGCAAAACGAAAAACCACCGCCCGCAAGAAAGCCGCTCCGACAGTCGCCGGGAGCAACTCGCCAGCCAAAGTTGAAACCGGTGCCAATCCGAGCATTCGCTTCACCGGCAAGGCCATCGCCCGCCTGCGCAGGCGACTGGGGCTTTCGGTGGGCCAGTTCGCCCGGCAGTTGAAGGTGTCAGCGGCGAGCGTGTATCGGTGGGAGGCGACGACCGGACGACTGAAACTGCAGACACGCATTCTTGCCTCACTGGCCGAGTTGCAGCGCACGACTTCCAGCAGCTAAGATTGTGGCGTTACACAAGGCCAAGCAGGTCTTATCGCGTTTTGTGTTGTCACACATTCTGCGCCTTCTGCCGGAGCATCGGTTGTGACGCGATGTGTTGCACCGTGTCAGGACCACTGGTCAGGAGTGCCGGGACAATCTCCCCATGACCGAGGCTGCGATCCAGAGACTCTCGCTCGTGGTCAGCCAGGGGAAGGATCATATTCAACCCCTGCCGGCATTCCGAAAGACAATCCGATCGCATGGCAGCACCACGGCGGAAAACGCGGCGGCACATGGGTCTCGCCCCCTGCGCGCCTGCAGTTTCGGAAACTGTCCATCAGAGAGCTGCCGTGACACGGAACAGGTCGAAGGCCAACAACTCGGGAGTCCTGATCGATGTCAACCAGATCGTTCTGCGCGTTGATCCTGACGGCGACGTCGGCGTTCATGTGTGCTTGCCAGACACCCCCGCATTCCGACGGAACGGATGGTGCCTATCGATGTCGGTTCACGCGAGAGCCGATGACAATCGATGGCAGGCTGGACGAACCGGCCTGGCAGCGAGCCGAGACGGTCAGCACATTCTTCCCGTTCCGCCCGAAGAACCCCGCACGGCTCTCTTCGACGGTCGCCCGGCTGCTCTGGGATGAACAGCACATCTACGTCTCGTATGAGTTGGACGATGATGATCTCAGGTCGTTCTCCGACGAACACGATGCGATCCTCTCCGGCGGGGACGTGGCGGAGCTGATGTTGAAGCCGAACGCGAAGGACACGGTGTATCACGAGTTTCTGGTTGCCCCCAACAGCACGCTATTTGACTGCCGATATCCCCGTCGAGGCGACGGGTTTCATCTCAAGTATCGAAACTGGGAATCCGGTGCGACGGTGGCGACGACAATGGACGGAACCGACAACGATCAAAGTGACGTGGACCGCGGCTACACCGTCGAGATGTCCATTCCGGTCACGGCGTTTGACGCCGCTCATCGTCCGGCGGATGGTGTCACCTGGAGCTTCGGTGTGTTCCGATACGATTATTCCAAGTCGTTTGCCGAGACGCTGCTGACGATGTCGATCCCGGAGTCTCCCCGAGACGGGTTTCACTATTACGAAGGCTATCGTCCGCTACGCTTCACAATGGATCGATAACCGCCGCGACGCCGACCCATCGCCGGGCAGAGAGTAAGGAAGAGAGGCATGAAGCTCATCAGCACCAATCCCGGCTTCCCAATCAGTTCCGCCGCCGGGGGCGGTCATGTTCGCCTGGTCACGATGGCAAATATGCTGGTCCGGCAGCGTGGAGAAGTCCAGCCAGTCGAGGTGGGGCCGGGAGTGGAGGTCGAGGGCGGCGGGATCGGTCACCTCGGCAGGCGGGTGGAGGGGCGGAGCGGCTCCGTCGTCCTGGTGATGACAAGAGGTTCATGCGGCGGCAGCGGGTGACGTTCATGAGATCGACGCATCGGAAGTTGTATGCCATCACCTGGCTCACGGATTTCTCGCTCTTTCTGCTGATTTTCGTGGTCAGCCGCGACCTCGCCGAGCGTCAGGCATCATTGCTCCTGATGGGTGTGGCCGGTGGTGGCCTGTCGTTCACCCTCGCCGTCAGCTCAATCGTGTTCGGCCATCTGTCCGATCGGCTCGGGTGCCAGCGGCTGATCTGCGCGGGTGTCGTCGTGATGCTGCTCAGCCTCGCGGGTTGCGGACTGCTCGCACCGGGTACGGCGGCCTCTCTCGCGGCCTACTGCCTGGCCGGAGTCGGGGCGGGACTCATCTATCCACCGATCATCGCCTGGTTGAGCCAGGCGGCGAGCACCTGCAACGGCGCGTCGGGGGTCAGTCGCACGTTGATCCGGTTCTGTCTGGCGTGGAACCTCGGCGTGATCTGCGGGCAGATGTCTGGCGGCTGGTTGTTTTCCATCGGCCGGCATTGGCCGCTCGTCGCGGGCGGCGGGTTGCTCACGGTCGACCTGGTCGTGGCCCTGACAATGCGCGGCACGCCGGTTGTGACGCCTGGTGACGCATCAGGCCTCGCGGATTCGGCCGTGCGGCGGCAGTCGCTGTCGGCCGCGTTTGCCCGCCTGAGCTGGATCGCGAATCTGGGCGGCGCGTTCGCGATCAGCATGATCTTCCATCTTTTCCCCAAGCTCGTGGTGGAGCTGGGGATCGGCTCGGAGAGACACGGGATGATGCTGGTGCTCGTTCGCCTGGTCGCCATCAGCACGTATCTGCTCATGTACTACTCGTCATTCTGGCATCATCGGTTCTCGGCCGCGCTGGTGGCTCAGTCCGCCGCGGTCGCGGGCCTGGTCATGATTGTGGTCGCGTCGAATCAGCTCATGCTGCTGGTCGGGCTGGCGGCCGTGGGTCTGCTCGTGGGCCACAATTACTTCGCCAGCCTGTATTACAGCACCAGTGGTGCAAGCGAGGAGCGCAAAGGCGCTGCCAGCGGCATCCATGAAGCCACCCTTGGAATCGGCTTCGCAGGCGGGTCGCTGCTCGGGGGCGTGCTCGGGAATCTGGCCGGCATCCGGGTGCCGTACCTGCTCGCCGCAGGCCTGATCATTGCTCTGGCCGGTGTGCAGATCTTCGTGTACTGTTGGCACGTTCGGCCGCTGACCGATCGCGATGGTGTTCGGACAGACCTTGTCACAGACTGTTAGGCCTGCACCGTCCGGCTGGTGCGCGAAGTCGGAGGTCGGAATGCCCGTCCGGTGTTCGCGTCAACGATCGCCCTCGGGCATGCTCGCACCGAACCGTGCATTCGCGCGCACAATGTGTCGTAAGGAAAGGACCGTGGCATGGCTGCGATTGAAATTGTTGATCATCATGTGGTTTACGATAACCCGGTCCCTCAGAATCGCAGCCGGCACGGCTACTTTCCCGGGCTGGTGAAGCTGCGATCCGGGGATCTGCTCGCGTTGTTCGTGATGGGGGAGGCGTTTGAAGCGGCTAACGCGACGACAGTCGTGTCCCGCTCGCAGGATCAGGGACGAACCTGGCATCTGCAAGGACCACTTCACCAGAAAGACCCGGAGCACTGCTACGATTATGATGGGCTGAAGCCGACGGTATTGAACGACGGCACATTGATCGCCGCGGGTTACCGGTTCCATCGAAGCGATCCCGACCACCTGCTGGTGAACGCGGAAACGGACGGCGTACGCAGCGGTGACAACCTCATCTCGTTCTCCCGCGACGACGGTCTCACATGGTCGCCTCCCGGGATCATCCCCCGAACACGTCCGGAGCTGGTGGAGCAGTCCGGCCCGGCGATCCAATTGCGGAACGGCACCATCCTGGGGGCCGGGTCTCTGTTTCCCCTGTGGGACGGGACGAATCCCTCCGGCCGACTCGGCGTCCTTCTGCGCAGTGAGGACGGCGGCCGGACGTGGGACGATCGCGCGACGTTCTACGAAGACCCGACGGGGCGCTACTCCCCGTCGGAACCGAGAATGTGCGAGATGCAGGATGGTCGCGTCGTTGCCCTGGTCTGGATGGTGAACCACGAGACCGGCAGGAACCTGCCCAATCACGTCACCGTATCTCACGATGGTGGCGCGACCTGGTCCGCGGCAATGGACACGGGCGTCTGGGGACAGGCTTCGAACCTCATGCACTGGCGAGACGATCGGCTGCTCACGATACACTGCCACCGCGAAGGTGATGACATCGGAGTGTATGTGCGGCTGGTGGACTTCGCGAATGATCGGTGGCGCACGCTTGAGGAGTCGCTCGTCTGGAATAACGCCCCTCCCATGAAGGTGGCGGCTTACGCCACGATGGGGCAGAATCTGAAGTTCGGTCAGGCCTCGCTGCTGCGCCTGGACAGCGGCGATATACTGGCCACTCACTGGTCGATCGAGAATGGTCAGGGTCGGATCCTGACGCATCGGCTTCGCGTCAGCGGTTAGCACGGGTCGCGCGACCACGCCGCGGGCGGAAACGGCGAGCATGCGGTGCGACCAAGGCCGCAACCTCTTCGCCCCAGCACGATCCCGGGAGTCTTGACCCATGCATGCCGAGTCGGAGATTCAGAAGATCCTTTCGTTTCTCGATGACCGGCGCGGGGAGCTGATTGACTTCACCTGTGAGCTCGTCGCCACGCCCAGCATGAATCCCCCCGGTGACGAGCGGGCCGTGGCTTCGGTGATCATGAAGAAGCTTCAGGACCTGGGACTGGACGAGGCCCGCTTGGTCGCCAAGCGGGAGGAAAGGCCCAACGTCTTGTGCCGCCTTCGCGGTGCTGGCGGTGCGCCGGTGCTGCTCTTCAACGGCCACATCGACACGAAACCCGTCGGCGAAGATGCCCGCGACGACTGGGCGACCGACCCCCTCTCGCCCACCATCATCGACGGCAAGCTGTACGGACTCGGTTCCACGGACATGAAAGGCGGCGTTGCCGCCATGGTCTATGCTGCCGGTGCCCTGCGCGCCGTCGGCGCTCCTCTGCGCGGTGATCTCGTGCTGGCGTTCTCGGCGGACGAGGAGGCCGGAAGCGAGTACGGCGCGGCCCACCTGGTCCGGGAAGCAGGACTCCACGCGGACATGGCGCTGATTTCCGAACCCTGCGGGATCCACGAGGACTGGGAGCGGATGTGCATCGCCTCGCGGGGTTCCGTCTGTTTTCGTACCCGTGTCCGCGGTACGCAGATGCACAGCAGCATCTCAGACGTGGTGCCATCGATCAACGCCAGCGCGAAGATGGCCTCTGTCCTCTGCAGAATGCTGCAGGACATGCCCATTCAGCAGGATCCCCATCCCTACTACCCGCGCGGGGTGACCAAGAACATCGGCGTGACGGTCAAGGGCGGGGTCTTCTACGGCGTGTTTCCCGGCTATGCGGAGTTCTGTTCCGACATTCGCATCCTCCCGGGGATGGTCCCCGGCCAGGTCGTGCGCGATATCGAACGCTTCGTCGAGCACCTTCGCGTCGAGGACCCCGACCTCGATGTGGATGTCGTCATAGAACTGACCCCGCCGGAGTCCAGGGAAACCAGGCACCCGGAGATCAAGGCTGACGAACCATTCGTCGAGATCCTGCTGGCTGCCAGCGAGCGCGTGTTGGGGCGACGCCCTCCGCTGGGCGGCATTGAAGGAGGTACCGACGCCTACTACCTGCACGGGCAGGGTGCCATCCCGACCATCCCCGCCTTCGGCCCCGGACTGCTGCCCCTGGCCCACGGCCCGAACGAATACGTTACCGTCGATAGCGTAGTGCAAGCAGGCAAGATCTACGCCCTGGCCGCCTTGGACTACCTCGGGTAGGCGCTCGCGGGGCGGCTCCGGCGCGTTTCCTCATCAGTCCTCCATCCTCCGCTGCCTGAGGTCGTTCAGGCCTGCCGACCGATCATCTCAGCTTGCCCGCATCGACGTCGGCAACGATCTCGCCGATCGCGTCCCACAGGTTCCGCTCGAAGATCGCGTCAATGCGATAGATGGTGACCTCGTCGGCCCCGGCGGCGATGGAGGCTTCAAATCCTTTTCTCAAGAGTTCCGGCGTGTTCAAGTTGCCGCCGTAAGCTGCGATGAAGCTGTTGATCTTCACACGATCCGGGACGGCCTCACGCACGCGCCGAACCGCGGTATAGATCTGATCCAGGTCGCGCGTGTACCAGGCGACGTGCAGCTTGTCGACGATGCCCATTTTTGCCCACGTCTTCCAGTCCTGCAGGGCGCCCGTGAGGTAGACCCCCGGGGTCGGATCGTCGCCGGACAGGTAAACGGAGATCTCGACGTGCCGATCGGGAATCGTGATCGCCAGTTTGTGACGCAACTCGACGATGAAGTCGGTGACGAAATCCGCCCGGTACTGCATCCAGCGCAAGTCATCCTGCGGCAGGTCGAGCGGATTGATGCCGTATTCCTTGAAGAAACCGGCGATGATGATCGGGTCGTAGCCGTAGTCGGTGCCCAGGTAACGAATGTAGTCGAGCATGACGCCCTGGACACCCTGCTCTTTGACCTGGGCGGCAATATGATCCGCCCGGAATGTCCGCGCGCCGGGGTGCGCCCAACTCAGGATGGTCTTGATCGGCTGTTTGGCGTCCTTCTTCCGCGTGCACCACTCGGGATGCTCCCTGAAGACGGGGCTGGTTTCGGGGTGACCGTTGCCGAACGGCCAGCATGCGATGGAGGGGTGAACCTCGATGCCCATCGATTCCGCCCTGGCGACCGGTGTCTTGATACCCCAATCCCGGTACTGATTGTTGAGTGAGGGATACAGGATATCGATGCCGACGGCCTGGGAATGGGTCAGCGTCCTGTCGTCCAAACCGGCGAAGAAGCCGCCGACCGCGTGGTGGCCGGGGGCGAACTGGTCGCGGATGGCTTCCCCCGTCAGCAACACATCCTGTCGAAAGGAATTGAGCGTCACCGCCTCGGTGATGAACGTGTTGGATTCGTGGCTGATCAGGATGATGCCGACGCGCATAGCCGGCTTCCCGTCATCAGGCCGACGCGTCTCCCGTTCAGGCAACGACATCGACCGCGATACTCACATCGTAGCAGCCCGTGGCAAGAGTGGACTGGCTCCGAGCCGGGCCCGCTCAACGGCAGCAAGAAGGGCGAGTCACGAGGCGCCTTTCCCCTGTTGCCGCAGCCCGGCAGGGCAGGCAGCCGACCAGAGTGGTCCTGACGGGGCAGCGCCCGGAGAAGATTCCCTGATAGAGCCGGTCATAGTCGCCGAGATCGTTGGCGTGGGCCGGATCGCCGCGCACCTGGACGGCGTGCGTCAGGTTGAGGTCCATGCCGCTGAGCACGTTCCCAGCGTCAGCGAACGTTCGCCGCATCGGTTCCTCGAAGCTGGCGTGGGCGATCCGCCCCTCGCTGTCGATCGAGCACCGGGCGGGCGGGAACACGAAGCCCCCGGCCCGAGTCTCCTGCGATGTCGACAGCCCGCATGGCGACTTCGGAACCGCGTCATCGGAGATGGCCTGGAACACTCCCGATTCTCACACAGACGTGCGCTTGCATTTCGTATTCGGGATCGGCATGTTCCCCATAATGAAATCCATGCCCCTTGTCAAGGTACTCCGGATCCTCGAAACCCTCTGCGGGCAATCTGGTGATTGCAGCCTGGCCTGGCCGGCAGCGGCGACCGGTCAGGTCAACGTCCAGAGGGTCAGGTCTTTCAGTTCTGAGTCCGGGCGGCGCGGGCTCCGGCGTGATACCAGGTAGCCGACCACCGGCGAGATGATCAGCCCCGGAACAACGACGAAAAGATGGCTCAGCGGTCGCTCCGTGTTCTGAGACCACAGGTACCAGCAGATCATCGCCCCGGTGACCAGGCAGCCGACCAGCAGTGTCACCAGCGCATGGCCTGCCGTGGCCCGTCGGCTGAAGATGCCGAGCAAGTACACCGGAGGCAGCGCGACGGACATGGATAGCCACATGAGACTCGTCTCGAGCACAGACTCTCCCGTCTCGTCGGTGAGGCGGGACAAGGCCAGCCCGGACAGGATCGCGATGACGCCGGTGGCCAGGGTCAGCGATCGCGACACCGCGACCTGGCCTGCCTCTGAAGCATCGGGGCGGATGAACCGTTGGTACAAGTCTTTCGTTCCCACCGTGGCGAGGCTGTTGATGCCGGAATCAAGTGTGCTCATCACGGCCGCGAGCATGCTGGCCAGAATCAACCCCGGTAGTGGTGTCGGAAGCTCCGTGGCGATGAACCTGAACAGTGCCAGATCACCCTGCACGGGTCTCCTTTCGGCCGGCTGGTGGTGGTAGAAGCTGAAGATCGCCAAGCCGAGAAACCACAGGGTTCCCAGAACTGGGAGGATAATGGCGAGGTACAGGTAGACGGATCGCCTCGCCTTCTGATAGCTCGATGTGCTCAACAGCCGCTGCAGCGCGATCTGATCAGCACAGTTGCCAAAGAGCGTGTCGTTCAGAACGATGAACAACATGCCCCAGAGCGTCAGCCGGGCGTAGGGGCTCATGCTGTAGAAGGATGGATCCGTGAGTTCGGGCATGCCTCGATTGTGCTCCAGGGCGAATGTCACGATGCCGGCCGCACCTCCCGGAACCACGCTCATGATCTTGATCAGGATCAGGAGGATACCCCCGGCCAGCACGATGAACTGAATGAAGTCGGTCCAAACCACGGCGCGGAGTCCACCCATGACGGTGTATGCGATGCCTATGACGCCGATCAGCAGGATCGTATGATGTTTTGGCCAGTCGCTCGCCCCCTCGAAAACC
>CAYVVX010000091.1:10549-12187 GCA_964455315.1 uncultured Planctomycetales bacterium
TCGCATATAGGGCCATGCCCAGATAGACCGTGCGCAAGAACAAGTAGAATACGGCAGACAGCGCCCGGATGCCGGCGTTGAACCGCAGTTCCAGATACTGGAACGGCGTGAACGCCCGACTCTTGAAGTAGAATCGCACGAACAGGTGAAAAGCCCCCACCGTCAGAAAGGGTAGCATCAGGGCAGGCAGCATCTGGGTGAGGCCATGATTATACGCCTCACCCGGGATCGCTACTATGGAGATCGTGCTCAGCAGCGAAACGAGATACGAAATCGCAATGATCGGCCAGGGCATCGATCGCCCGCCGAGCAGATAGGACTCCGTATCGCGTTCCCCCCGGCTGAACCAGGCGCCGATGCCGACCACGATCAACAGGTAGCACGCTATGACCGCGTAGTCGATCGCGTGCATCGTATCTGAATCCTCTTTGGCTGCCGTCTGTTGAGGTGGATCTGCGAACCGGGCCTCAGCATCAGCTTGTAGCATGGATCCGAAACAGTGTACAGGGTGAACGTTTCCCGGTTGGGTGGTGCGTTCGTGGCAGTGTTCTGCTTCAGTCGGAGATGGAGAACGCCGCCGTTTGGGTTACACCTGTAGTGCCGTACCAGACGGAGGATCGTCCGATGCCGAGAGAACGACGGAATTCCAGCGGTGCTGAGAAGATGGCCATCCTGCGGGCCCACCTGATCGAGAAGGTGCCCGTCTCGGAGGTGTGCGAGAAGCACGGGGTTCAGCCGACGCTGTTATACCAGTGGCAGCGAAGGCTGTTCGAGGAGGGGACGGCGGTGTTCGAACCGTCAGGAAATGGCGGTGGCGCTGCTGATCGGCTGCCTGGGACTCCGCTCGAGCATGTTCTACGACTGGCGGAGCTGGTACGGGAAGGTGAACGAGCACGACGAACGCATGCTGCGGGACCACTGGCCTCAAGGCTGGAAGAGGGCGGTCATCCTGGACTTCGAGGGGCGGTATCCGCGGGAGGGTTATCGCCAGTTGGCGTTCATGATGCTGGATCAGGACGTGGCGGCGGCGCGGGAGATGGTTGCGGCCGCCGGGAATCAGCTTGCGGCGGGGCCGACCTGACGGGACAATGGCGATCTGCCGGTGAAACGCAAGCGGGCTCTGGAGGCGTCCAACCCACCAACGATAGCCGGCCGGGTGTGCGGCGAATCGTCGCGCGAGGCGGGCATCGCAAGCCACCTCCGAACCCGTTCGTATCAATCGGAGCATTTCCCCATGCCTTACAAAACGCAAGCACCCAACGGCGAAGCGTACGTGATCCGCGCGGGTTTCCTCGTCAATTCAGGCTAAACCGGTACAACGTGGTGGGATGATGATAGCTGGCAGAACATGCAATCAGTCGATAGCGATGTGGGCGGTGATCTCCGTGCTTGCGATCGTTCCCACGGCGTCTGCCGAGTCATGGGTGGAAGATTCGTTCGAGGACTTCTCCGACGGTCATCTGGATTCGGCCGGGCAGAACATCTACGTGAGCCGAAGCGGTTCCATACGCACCGTGCATCGCTTCGACGTGAACGATGACGGCTATCTGGATCTGTTCTTCGGCAATACTCATGATCTCAAGAGCGTCGTCGCTCCCACCGTCTCCTGGTTGACTTCGGACGGCGAGATCAAGCAGA
>CAYVVX010000092.1:0-12166 GCA_964455315.1 uncultured Planctomycetales bacterium
CGAGTCGCTGCAGTTCGAGGTGGACGTGATCGCCTGCGCCGGAGCCTGATCATGCGCGTCGGCATCATCGCCCTGCAGCACGAATCCAACACCTTCGTCTCCGGGGCCACCACACTCGACGATTTCCGCCGCGACCACGTGCTCACCGGTGAAGCCATCCGCCCCTTCATGGCCGACGCCCATCACGAAGTCGGCGGCTTTCTCGAACAGCTCGACACTGAATCCATCCAGCCTGTCCCCATTTTCTCGGCGCGGGCCCTGCCCGGCCCGCCCCTCCAGGCCGCCGCCTTTGACCACCTGATCGACACCATGGAGCGGGCTTTCCGCCAGGCGGGACCGCTGGACGGGCTGCTGCTGGCCCCGCACGGCGCCTGCGTCACGGAGCATCATGCCGACGCCGACGGCCACTGGCTCGCGCTGATCCGTGCGTGGGCACCGACCCTGCCCATCGTCGCCACGATCGATCCACACGCCAACCTCTCCCCGCGCATGATCGACGCCTGTGACGCCATGATCGCCTACCGCACCAACCCGCACGTCGATTCCCGCGACCGCGGGCGGGAGGCGGCCCGGCTTCTCGCCGCGGAGCTGCGCAACCAGGTCCAGTTGCGGCAATCCGCATGCTTTCCGCCGATGACCATGAACATTGAACGGCAGAGCACCGCCGAGCCACACTGGGCCCGCGTTCACGACACTGCCGAATCGCTGCGCTCCCGCCCGGGCGTGCTCTCGGTCAGTCTGGTCATGGGCTTCCCCTATGCGGACGTGGCCGAGATGGGCACGGCGGTCATCGTGGTGACCGATGGCCGAACGCTGGCGCCGGATGTATCAGCGGACGAATTCGGCACGGTACTCTGGCAGGAGCGGGCCCGCTTCCGGGGCGAGCTTCTCGATGTCGATGTGGCCATGAGTCGTATCGCCGACGAGCCCGAACCCGTCCTGCTGCTGGACATGGGCGACAACGTCGGCGGCGGCGGCCCCGGCGACGGCACCATCATCGCCCACGCCATGCACGACCGCGGCGTCGGGCGCTCCATCCTGACCATCTGCGATCCGGAGTCGGTGGCCCTGTGCGACCAGGCCGGCGCGGGCACCCGGCTGCGCCTGAGCATCGGCGGCAAGACCGACGCCCGCCACGGCGCCCCGCTGCCCGTGCAGGTCGAGGTACTGGCGTTGCACGACGGGCGATTCCACGAGTCACAGGCCCGCCACGGCGGCTGGGCCGATTTCGACATGGGCCGCATCGCCGTCGTCCGCACCGACCGCGACATGACCGTCATGCTGACCTCTTCGCGCCTGTTCCCGGTCAGCGCCCGCCAGTGGACCGCCTTCGGCATCGACATCAGCGACTACCGCGTCATCGTCGCCAAGGGGGTCCACGCCCCCGTCACCGCCTACCAGGAGATCTGCAAGCGGTTCGTCCGCGTCAATACCCCCGGCGTGACCACCGCGGACATGACCGCGCTGACCTATCTGCGTCGCCGCAGACCGCTGTACCCCTTCGAGGAAGACTTTGACTGGTCCCTCGCCGCTGAGGGACAATCCACGCCATGACTCCCAGCAGTGCCGGCCATTTCCAACGGATCATTCTCCAGGGCGATTCCCCGGGGCCCACGCTGCTGATCACCGGCGGCGTCCACGGCGATGAGTTCGAGCCGATCACGGCCATCCGCCGCCTCTCCGACCGCATCACGCGCGACGGGCTCGCGGGAACGCTCCAGCTCGTGCCCCTGGTCAATGAACCGGCGTTTCTAATAGGGCAGCGCTGCGCCGAAGACGGGCTCGACCTGGCCCGCACCTGTCCCGGAGGCCCGACGGGGTCCATCACCCAGCAGATTGCCCACGAGCTCAGCGCGATGATCCGGGAAACCGACTTCTACATCGATCTCCACACCGGCGGGCGGACCATGATGGTCCAGCCGCTGACTGGCTACATGCTTCACGCCGACGGCGGCGTGCTCGACCGGCAGCGGGCCATGGCCCGGGCGTTCAGCCTGCCGCTGGTCTGGGGCACCACGCCGCGGCTCGAGGGGCGATCGTTGTCCGTCGCCCGTGACGCCTCCGTCCCGGCCATCTACGCGGAATACGAGGGCGGCGGCCGTTTCAGCGAGGCGGGCGTGCGGGCCTACGTTGATGGCTGCCTGAACGTCATGGCTCTGCTGGGCATGATCCCGCCACGGGAGACGGTGCCATCGAACATTGAAGTCGTGGAGGATGCGCGTGAAGGCTCCGGCCACATGCAGGTGCAGCATCCTTCGCCGCACGCGGGCGTCTTCGAACCGGCGGTTGAACTGGGACAGCACGTGCGGGCATGCGACCCGCTGGGCACAGTCTTCGATCCTCAAACCGGTGTATCAACCGCCGTCCCCACCGCTCAGACCGGCCGGATCATCGTTCTGCGCACCTGGCCGCAGGTCGTCGCGGGCGATGCCCTGGCGGTCATCCTTGAGCCCCGACCACCCGGAGACCAGGCATGAGCATCTGGCGCTACGCCGACGATCTGCCTCAGGTGCCTGGCTCCGCCCGCATCACCCTCGGCGAAGGCGACACACCGCTGGTGCGTTCACGATCCATCGGGCCTGCGGAAAACCTGCCGCGACTGTTCTTCAAGCTTGAGTCGGTCAACCCCAGCGGCTCCTACAAAGACCGCTTCGCCGCGTCGGCCGTCGCCCACATGCTCGCCCGCGGGCAGCGCCGCTGCATCGCCACCTCAAGCGGCAACACCGGCGCCGCGCTGGCCGCGTACTGTGCCGCCGCGGGCATCGACTGCCGCATCGCCATCGTCGAGACCGCCCCCGCCGGCAAGCTCCAGCAGATGCTCGCGTACGGGGCAAACATCTTCCGCGTTCGCGGATTCGGACTGGACCCGAAGGTCACCGCCGCCACCTTTGCGCGCTTACAGGAAGTAGCCGACGCACCGGACGCGGCACTACAGATCAGCGCATTCCACTACAGCCCGCTGGGAATGGCCGGCGTGCGCACGATCGCCTTCGAGATGACCGAGCAGGCGCAGGGCCCAGTCGATCACGTGTTCACACCGGCCGGCGGCGGCGGCCTGACCCTGGCGACGGCCCAGGGCTTCGCCCACCTGGTCGCGACCGGCAGGCTGGCCGGTTCGCCGCGCGTCGAATGCGTGCAGCCGGAGGGCAACGACACCATCGCGGGGCCGCTGCGCGACGGGCGCGACGCGGCCGTGGATGTGACCTGCACGACGAAAATCAGCGGCCTGCAGGTGGCCAACGTCATCGACGGTCACGAGACGTTGAAGGCCTGCCGCGCCTCCGGCGGCACTGGCCACACGGTGACCGATGAGGAGGTGTTCGCCGCTCAGATACGACTGGCCCGCGAAGAGGGCATCTTCGCCGAGCCGGCCGGCGCGGTGGCGCTGGCGGGAGCTTTGCAGGCCGCGCGGTCGGGCGCGATCGCCCCCGGCGCAACCGTGATCTGCCTCGTCACCGGCAGCGGTTTCAAGGATATGACATCCATCGAGCGCATGAACGTGGACGCCCCCTGTCCCACCATCGATCTCGACGATCTGGCCTGAGCCCGCTCCGCGTTCACCGTGTTGACAAGTAATCCTGCCGCCACCCCGTCTCGATGCCGCGAAGGCCCCGGCTACGACTTCTCCGCCAGCTTCTTCATCCGCTCGCGCAGCGGCACCAGCAGATCCTCGCGCGGATCGGCCAGCTCGCGGATCCAGATGTTGCGGAAGCGCACCGGGTGCCCGTGGAACTGGATCACCACCGGGCCTTTCTCGGGATGAGCGTGATACAGCGGCGGCTTGCGGTATTCGGTCTCTCCGATGATCTCGTAGCGGTTCTGGATGAGCACGCCGTTCTGGAGGACGGTCACGTATGCCGGCCGGGTCACCTTCCCGCCGGCGTCAAAGCGCGGAGCTTCGAAGATGATGTCCTAGCTCTGCCATTCGCCCGGCTTGCGGCAGGCGTTGACCAGCGGCGGGCGCTGCTTGTAGATCGACCCGCACTGCCCGTCGAAGTAGGTTGGGTTGTTATGCGAATCCAGGATCTGGATCTCGTACTCGTTCATCATGTACACGCCGCTGTTGCCGCGGCCCTGGCCTTCGCCCTTCACCTCCGGCGGCGACGCGAACTCCAGGTGAAGCTGGCAGTCCCCGAACATCCGCCGGCTGGACAGGTTGCCGCCGTCGATCGCGTAGCCGTTCTCGACCTTCCACTTCTCCGCGCCGTGCCACTCCTTGGACAGGTCCTTCCCGTCAAACAGCACGATCGCATCAGACGGCACGCCGCCCGGCGGACCCGGATCGACTATCTTCGGCTCCGGCCACACGATGCCGCTGGTCCACGGCGGCGGCTGTTCCTCGGCCCGCAGCGAAATGGCGGCCACGCTCACCGCGGTCAGCAGAATCAGCCCGCGGCGCGGGCTACGGGACAGGTTGATTCGAAACATCATCGTTTCCTCGTCCGGGGTCACCAGAAAGCAGTTCGGCGGCCCGCACTGCGAGGTACAGGCCGCCGCCATGTTGACGCCGGAAGTGGGCAAGTGCAAGCCGCGGGGTGGTCCGGCGTGGCCGGAGCCGTGGCATTCTCCACGGGTGGCACGGTCAGGCGTACTCGCATGGCCGTGGTGATGTCCGGCCTCACCGACCAGCCCCGCGGCGAGCGACCTTCAGATCGTCTCCGGCGGACGGGCCTGCCCGAACAGCCGCCCCACTGCGGGGATCAGCATCGGCACCCGCCGCCGATAATCGACATAGCTGGGCCCGTGGAAGGCAATCAGGTCGCGCTCCTCGAACCGGATCGCGATCAGGATGTACCCGGTCATGACCACCGCGAACAGCAGGTGGCCGACGGTCATGGTCGGCGTCGCCCAGAAGGCGGTGATCCAGCCGACGTACAGCGGGTGTCGGACCTGCATGTAGAGCGCCGGAGTGGCGAAGACCAGCCGGGTGTATTCCCGCCCGCGCAGGTACAGCCACACCTGCCGCAGCCCGAACAGGTCGAAGTGGTTGAGTTGCACAGTGGCCACGAATACCAGCAGCCAGCCAAGCCCGAACAGCCCGAGCAACGCCCCCCGGGCCGCCGGGTGGTGGAAATCCCAGGCCGCGCCCGCAATCGGGCGCCATTGCCAGAACAGCACCATGAACACCAGGTTGGTCAGCAGAACGTAGGTGCTCCGCTCGATCGGCTCCGGCACAATCCGGGTCCACATGGCCTTGAAGCCGGGCCTGGCCATCACCGTGTGCTGCAACCCGAAAGCCAACAGCAGCCCGAGATTGATCAGAACCGCGGTGAACGGCCGCGTGGTCACCGGCCCGTCGACGGTCCGGTGCAAGCCAAATCCGCCTACAAAGGCGAACAGGTACAGGAAGACGCCCAGGAACATGACGTAACACGCGGTTCCATAGACAAAAACACCGATTCTCCTGGCGGATTGCATCGCCGACTCTCCTAACCCGGGCAGATACAGGAATCTTCGGCTACCGCGGCCCGATGTGCGGTTGCCCTGAAGGTCATTACCGGCGGGAGGACCGGGTCTTTCAGATGACCCGATCGCTCCGCCGCCTGCCTGTATATACACCATGAATGGAGCGTGGGGAGTTGACTTGGGGTCAACCCGGGGTTGAATTGAAGTCAACCCCGGGGAGAGCAATTGCTTCGCAAGTTCCTATCCCGGGCACCCGGTCACGCCCGCGAAGAGGTTGCTCTTGACCTCCTGGAGGTCGACGATGTTGATCACGCCGTCGGCGTTCACGTCCAGCGTCGCGTTGCCGGCCCCTACCGCCTGGAACAGGCCGCTCTTGACCTCCTGCAAGTCGACGATGTTGACCGGACCGTCGCCGTTCACGTCGCCGAGGTGATTGAGCCACTCGACGGTGTTGTCGCCGCCCGCCGCAGGCGCCTGCACCCGCACGCACCGGTTCTTCACCAGCCCGCCCAGTGAGATCGCGGCATCATTGCCGCTGACGGTGACGCCGGCGCAGGTGGCGTTGGTCAGCACGAGATCGCCGCAGCCCATCGGCCCCGGCGGCACGTTGAAGGTCAGCACGAGGGTCGGGCTGCCCGCGCCGACACTGCGCGGTTCGACACCGGGTGCGCCGGACAACGGCAGCGCCACGTCGAACGTCCCCGCCCCTGTGTGCGTGCGCCGCGACACCGCTGAGACAATCGCCGGCTGCGGGCAGCCGTCCGCGTCCACCGCTGTCGTCGGCGGCGTGTCCGGACACAGGTCGCAGGCGTCGCCCACGCCGTCCTCGTCGAGATCGGACTGCGGATCGAACGGGAGGACGTAGGTCTGGAACGCGTAATCGAAGTTGAAGCCAAGACTCGAATCGAAGCCGGGAATCGGATAGTCGCCCAGCATCAGGATCAAACCGCCATCGATCAGGAACGTGTACGGCTGGCCCGCCTGCATCGCGACGGGCGTGCCCAGCACGATGGGGCTCCACTCACCCGGGTCGACAAACGGAATGTCGAGCACTTCCTGATAAATCAGAGGAGCGCCCGGATTCGGTCCGGCGTAGATATTCAGTTGCATGGGGTTGGTGTTGATGCCGTGGAGCCGGCCGACGTCGATCTGGGTCAGTTCGCCGTCCATGCCGGTCTGGAACGCCTGCCACTTGAAACTGCCCCCCGGGCCCGGCTGCGTCTGCGGCGACACCTGGTCGATCGCGGGCGGCGTGTCATTCAGGAGCGGGCCGTTGGCGACCGACGGGCAGTTGTCACACGCATCGCCCGCTCCGTCGCCGTCGCTGTCGGCCTGATCGGGGTTACCGACGGTCGGGCAATTGTCGCAACTGTCCTGCACACCGTCGCCGTCCCCGTCGAAGAGCTGCTGATACTCGTACGCCCCCCTATCGACGATGGCGCAGCCGCCGACACCGGTGTCCGGGGCGTCCGGGTCGTCCAGGAACCGATTGTTGCCGTCGAGGTCGGTGGTGACGCCCGCAGGCACGGCCGCGTTGTTGCCCGCGTCGATGCAGGGCGAGTTGGCCGCAAGGCGCAGGTTGTCATCCGGCGTGCCGAAGACATTGTCCCCACCATTCGCATCGACAAAGAGGGGATTGGCGTTGATGTTGTCCGTGCCGACGTAGCCGCCCTGCACGTCGCAGTAGGTGATGACCGGAACACTGGGACCGAAAAACGAGTTGTTGTAGACCTCATCCGGGGTATCGCCCCACAGGATGCAGTTGGTCACGACGGGATTGCTTCCAGTGCCAGGGTTTCCGGCAGTAGTAGAATTGGTCATCCCGCCGCCGCCGCCGGAGCCGGCGGAGTTCCCGCTGAACGTGCAGTGGCTCACCGTCGGGCTGGCGCCAATGTTGTGCATCCCACCACCGCCGCTGGAGCCGGCGGAGTTCCCGCTGAACGTGCAGTGGCTCACCGTCGGGTTGCCCAGGGCGTTGTACATCCCGCCGCCCCTGGTGCCGGCGGAGTTCCCGCTGAATGTGCAGTGGCTGACCGTCGGGTTGCCGGAAAAGTTGGTCATCCCGCCGCCGTCGCCGCCGGTCGTGTTCCCGCTGAATGTGCAGTAGGTCACCGTCGGGTTGCTGCTGAAGTTGTACATTCCGCCGCCGCTGGAGCCGCTGCTGCCGGTCGTGTTCCCGCTGAACGTACAGCGGGTCACCGTCGGGCTGCCCGATTGGTTGTACATCCCGCCGCCGCTGTCCTGGGAGTTGAAAGCGCTGCCGTTCGCGTTTCCGCCGGAGATGGTGAAGCCTTCGATGACGGCCGTGGCGTTCGTGCTGCTGCCGGTGACGACGTGGTAGCTGTTCTCACCGTTGTTGGTGAAGGGAGAAACGTCGTTGCCCAGCAAGTCGCCGCTCAGCACCGTCAGGCTGGCGGCGATGTCGCGCTGATCGGGGTTCGGCTCGCCCAGCCCGGCGTAGCCGCCCTCCAGCCGGACGCCGTTCTTCAGTGGGAACGCGGCCGCGCGGTCGCCGCTGCCGTTGACATGTGCGCCGGCCACGGGCGTGAACCCGCCGTCGGGCATGTACGTGCCTTTGGCCACGCGGATGGTGTCATTCGCCCCCGCGGCGGTCAGCGCCGCCTGCGGGTTGCGATACGCCGTGGCCCAGGACAGCCCGTTCCCGTTCGCCGGCGCATCGGCGTCCACGTACCGGGTGACACCCTGTGCCGCCCCGGCGGCGAGCAGAAGAACTCCCACGACACAAACGAATGTTTCAGGACGCTTCATGAACCACTTCCTTTCCATCGATCCGCCTGCCTGCTCTGAGAATCCACGGCGGAGACGTGGCAGAGAGTAGCCGGGGCAGGCCAAAGACCGCCAGATAGAAGGGGCTCGCCTGGGTCCAACCAAAGTTCAGATTCATTGCTTCTCTCCTCGGCTGATGGATTCAGGATCCACCGCCGACCCGTAGTGTCAAAGGCCCGATCATGACTTCTCATCAGCATCGCTGAGGATGCCGCTTGCTCACGGTCATCGTCACGCGAAGGCCTCGGCATGGCCCACCTTCGCGGTCTGGCTCACCGAATACCCGCGCCTGAAGGCGGGTACTCCCGACGGCCCGGATGATCACGTAAACGATCCCCCGGTACCTGCCGCAACATCATCAGGTCAAGAATCAACGCGAGAATTGAACCGCCAGTGACTGCCTTACTTCCTCCGACGGGCAGCAACCAGTCCATGGCAGGGATGGACCGAGCCGAAGAGGAAGAGACGGTTTCGACTTCCGGACCGAACAGACTGCACGGTGCATCCTATCTATTCCCATGCACGATTTCAATCGCGAAATCGGGCTTCCAGGCCAGGGAAAGGGGGCCGAGGGAGTGCGGATCAGGCCCCGCAACACGAGAAAAACCCGTGAAAGGTCTGCGCCGGCAGCCCGAAGAATCCTCCGTCGATGCGAAGGTCGCATCACAAAGGCAACGTCAACGAACGTGAAGGAGATCTGCGATGAAAATGATCAAGCGAACCCTGCGGGCGGCCCTGATGGCAGTGACCCTGGGCGGGATGGCCTTTCAGATGGGCGGTTGCGACGTGACCAGCCCCGAGTTCCAGGATGCCTTCCGCACCGGCTATGACATCGGTTCCGAGATCGGCTCGCTGCTCTTCTGAACCCCGGCCCGGTCGTTCCGCCCTCCAAACGGTGACACCACCCTCGCCCGTGTGAACCGTTGAGCATGGCCCTGGCGGCCTGCTCAGCGGTTTACGCCCCTTGGCGGGCAGCTTTCAGTGCGTCATCACCTTGGAGATCTGGAAGATGGGCAGGAGCATGGCGATGGCGATGGTGCCGATGATCGAGCCGACCACCACGATCATGGCCGGCTCGATGAACTGCGTCACCGTGCGGATGCTGGTCTTGAGATCCGCCTCGCAGAAGTCCGCCACCCGCTCCATGACCTGGCTGAGCTGGCCGGTCCGTTCTCCGGCGTGAAGCATCTGCCACACCGGGCGGGGGAAGAACGGCGCGTTGACCAGCGCCTGGCTGAGCTGTTCGCCGTCCTGAAGCTTGCCGTGGACGGATTCGAACGTGGCACCGAACAGGCGGTTGCCGACCACGTCGCGGGTGATGATGACCGCGTCAAGCACGGAGACACCGGCGGCGATCATGGTGCCCAGCGTCCTCAGCGATCTTGCCAGGCAGGCCTTCTGAAACATGTTCCCCAGCAGCGGCAGGTGAAGCCGCAGCCAGTCCGTAAAGTACCGCCCCCGCTCGGTGCGCAGGAACAGGATGGCCCCGGTGACCGCGGCCGCCGTTCCCACGATGAGCACCAGCCAGTGGGCCTGCATCCAGTCGCTGACGCCCAGCAGCAGGCGCGTGGGCAGGGGCAGGACCGCCTCCTTGCCGGCGTAGATGCTGGTGAACTTGGGCAGCACGTAGCTCATCAGGAACAGGGTCGCCCCGATGGCGAAGAAGAACATGCACGCGGGGTAGGTCAGTGCGCCGCGGATCTTCCTGCGCAGGTCGCGCTGATTGCGCAGGTACGCCGACACCCGTTCGAGCATCGCGCCGAGTGTGCCGCTGGCTTCCGATGCGCGGACCATGTGAATCAGCAGGGGCGGAAAGACCCGCGGATGAGCCGCCAGCGCGGAAGAGAAGTCCGAGCCGTTCTGCACGCGGTAGATCAGATCCTCGACCACGCTGCGGAACGCGCCCGGCGGCGAGCCGTCGATGGTCGCCTCCAGCGCCTCCGCGATGGGCACCCCGGTGTCGATCATGCCGGCGAGCTGATGGGTGAAGTAGATCACCTCGTCCGACTTCACCCGCCGACCGCCCGGGCGGATCGTCTCCACGCGCGCCGCCTCTTCCAGTTCCGCCGGTTGGAGGCGGACGACGAACCGCCCTTCCGCCCTGAGTTGACGCACCGCGTCCGTCTCCGCGCGGGCAATCACCTCACCGCTCACCGGTGTGCCACTGCCGTCTCGAGCCAGGTAGCTGAATCTGGGCATGGTTGCGTCTCGAACTCCACCGGGCATCAATACCAGGGACGCGACACGGCCGGGGCCGCGGGCTCCACCTTGGTCGGAGCCGGTACTACCGGTACCGGCCTCGCGACCGCCGCGGGGGCGACGGTCCCTGCCGGTCGCGGGCGTCTCGGGACCGGGTCAGTCGGTCTGGCCGACTCCCCCGCCGCATCCGAGCCCAGCATTTTTCCCATCCGCTCAACATCCGTGGCCTTGTCCAGCGCCGCCTCGGGGAGCACCACCCCGCGATTGACCAGGTCGGCCAGCGAGCGGTCCATGGTCACCATCCCGAACTTCTGGCCGGTCTCGATGATGCCGGGGATCAGGTGAACCTCACTCTCACGGATACAGCGCCGAACCGCCGGATTCATGGTCAGCATCTCCAATGCCGGGACCATGCCCGACCCGTCGCGCAGGGGCAGCAGCGCCTGGCAGATCACCGCCTGCAGCGTGGCCGCCAGTTGCACGCGAATCTGGCTCTGCTGGGAGGCTTCGAAGACATCGATGACCCGTTCGACCGCCTGGGCGGCACTGTTGGTGTGCAGTGTCGCCAAAACCAGGTGTCCGGTTTCCGCCGCGGTCAGCGCGGTGGCGATGGTCTCGCGGTCGCGCATCTCGCCGACCAGGATCACGTCGGGCTTCTGCCGAACGACGTGCCGCAGGGCATCCCCGAAGGTGGGCGAGTCCTCGCCGATCTGTCGCTGCTCGATAGAGCAGCGGCGATGGGAGAACAGGTACTCGATGGGATCCTCCAGCGTGATGACGTGCTTCTCGAAATGCTCATTGATGAATTCGATCATCGCCGCCAGGGTCGTGCTCTTGCCCGATCCGGTCGCGCCGGTCACCAGCACCAGCCCGCGCGGCAGCCGGGCGATGTCACCGAGAACCCCGGGCAGCCGCAGATCGGCAAACGTCGGCACGCTGGTCTGGATGAACCGCACCGCGGCCGCCAGCGTGCCCCGCTGGCGATGGATGTTGATCCTGGCCCGACCCACGCCCGAAACGCTGTGCGAGAAATTGACGTCCCCCGACCGGGCCAGCAGCCGCTGCTGCTCTGTGTTCAATGCGGCCATCAGGGCCTGATCCAGCTCTGCGGCGGTCAGCACGTGCTCGTTCAGCGGGCCCAGTCGACCATGGACATACACGCCCGCCGATCGACCGGTCACCAGGATGAGGTCGGAGGCCCCGGCCGCGCGGGCCTCTTTCATGAGTTCACTCAGTTCTAGCATGATGCCCCCCAGCTCACATCGTGGTGGTCACGCGGAGCACTTCTTCGATCGTGGTGGATCCTTCACGAATCTTGCGAAAGCCGTCCTCAACCAGGGCCCGCATGCCGCTCTTGAGGGCGAGCTGCCGCAACTGGTTCAGCGCCGCCCCCGCCGTGATCGCATCGCGCATCTCGTCGTCCGGCACCAGCATTTCGTAGATGCCCAGCCGGCCCAGATACCCGCTGTTGCGGCATCTCGAGCAGCCCGAGCCGATCCAGACCCGCTCCAGTGTCTGCCCGCACCGCTCGGCCGCATGTTTCGTCGCCGGGGGCGCGGCCACCTCCTCCGCACAGTTCTGGCACAGCTTCCGCACCAGCCGCTGGGCCAGCACGCCGGTCAGCGAGGCGCTGATCAGGTAGGGCTCAACCCCGACGTTGTACAGCCGCGTGACCGCCCCGGCGGCGTCATTGGTGTGCAGCGTGGAGAAGACCAGGTGACCGGTGAGCGCGGCCTGCACCGCGATCTGCGCCGTCTCGGCATCGCGGATCTCG
>CAYVVX010000093.1:0-3502 GCA_964455315.1 uncultured Planctomycetales bacterium
AGCCGATGTCAGTGCCGTAGCTGGTGGTGTCCTGCCCGATGAGGTTGAGCTCGAAGGCCCCGTCGTTGATTAACTCGCGGGCTTCGTGGAGGATCACCCCCGGCGGCTTGCAGTGCATCGGTCCGCGGATCGAGGGGATGGTGCAGAAGGTGCATTTCTGGTTACAGCCTTCGCTGATTCGCAGGTAGGCGTAATGGCGGGGAGTAAGCCGCAGACGGGCGGTATCCAACGCGACGTAGGGGTGGTAATCGCCCAGGTGCAAATCGGGCAACGGCCGCGGCCCGCGGGCCTTTCGGGGCGGCAGCGGCTTGAACACCGCATCCACGATCTCGTCCCGCTGATGCACGCCCACCAGGGCATCGATTCCCGGCACCGCGTCGAGCAGCTTCTCGCCGTCCCGCTGGACCAGGCAACCGGCCACCACGACCCGGCGACATTTTCCGGTTTTCTTTCGGGCCACCGCGTCGGCGATGACTTCGTGAGCCTCCTGCCGGGAGGCTTCCAGGAACCCACAGGTGTTGATCACGATGACGTCGGCGTGGTCCTGGTCGCCGGTGAGCACGGCTCCATGCTCGGCAAGCTGTCCGAGCATCTTCTCCGAGTCGACCAGGTTCTTGGCGCAGCCCAGGGCGGCGAACGCAACGTGCATGGATCGTGCCAAAGTCATACCCTTCAAAAGCTTAGCGATTATCGCCTGGCGGCCTGGCAGGCCTTGTCTTCGGCTTGTCCCGGGGTTCCTGATGTCCCCGCACCCGGGGCTCTTGTCTCCCTGAGGCGGCGGGCCGGCTCCGACCTTCACCAGCGATGAGCCGGATATCATACCCGCTGAGAAGGGATTCGCGAAAGGCCGTCACTAAACTAGCACTCTATTTTTATTTTTCCATAGATTCCTGCTTGAATGGGCTTGCAGTCCGGGGGGGAGTTCTGATAGTATGCGGCTCGCCCGAGGCATCCCCCCTCAAGCCCGTCTGGTTCACCCCGGCCAGACGGCACCGCCTCGGGTTTTTTTATGCGCTGATTTTTCCGGGCCTGCCGGATTGCCCGTCCGCATTCGCTCCCTCGCGCCGGTGGGTTGTTTACGAGTTCAGCTGTTATGGGTTGGCAGCTTCTGCCTCACGGCCCCCCGGTATCGCTCGGGAGCCCGGTTGCCCGACCCCATTCTCGACGTCGCTGCGCCGGCGGCTACAATGCCGCCCATGTGGTCGGACGTGTGCAGGTATCGCGGGCGGTCGGCGGGCGTTGCGCGAGTGCTCATCGCGCTCTCCGCTGCGGTGAGTGCGGCCTCCGGGTGCGGCGGGCAGTTATCGATCCCGCCGAAGGTCGAGCTGATCAACCAGGCGCCGCCGTACCGCTACACCGACGCCGACTGGGAGGCCGTTCTCCGCAAGCACAACCGTGACGGGCTGGTGGACTACCGGGCCCTGAGCAGCGACCGCCTGAGCATCGACCGCTACTACGCCCTGCTTTCCATCACCGGCCCGACCAGCACGCCGGATCAGTTCCCCAACTGGCCGCATCGGGCCGCTTACTGGATCAACGCCTACAACGCCCTGGTCATCGAGGCGACGCTGAGCCGTTATCCGGTCAGCACCATGTACGATGTCGCCCTGCCCAACCTGGAGTACGACTATTCGTTTCGCGTGGACGGCAGGGTGTACACCCTCGCCGCCATCCAGAACGAGATCCTCCGAGAAACCAGCGGCGCCGTGCGGGCGCTGCTGGCGACGGCGCGCGCGGCCATGGGCGGTCCGCGGCTTCCGTCCGCGCCGATTCGGCCGGCGGGGCTGGACCGCCAGCTCACCGCGATCGGCTCCGCGGCGCTGTCCAACCCGCACATCCTCCATGTCGACCACCAGACGCAGTCCATCCTGCTTTGGCAGGAGTTGTTCAGCCGCAGGGAAGAGCTGGTCCAGTACTGGCGCAGCAACCGGCGGATGCCCTCCGCGCTTCTGTTCAACGTGCTGCTGGACATGGCTCCGCCGAAACAGCAGCGGGATCTTCAGACCGGGGTCGGCTATCCCTTCCGCCAGGCCGATTTCGACCGCCGGCTCAATGTTGCCGGCACCGATTTGGATCATCGCACCATCCCTTGAACCCTCAGGACGCTGACATGACCACGCCGGATCCGTCCATTGTTGATCACGTGCGCAGCGCCGCCGCGAGTGATCGCTACGCCGCATACCTGCGCAATACGCTGCTGGAGCTGGTCGGCATCAACACCGCCGCCGAGCACGACCTCGCAGCCACCGCCGGACGCGAGCGGCGGCTGTTCGACTTCATCGCCGGCGAAGTCGCCGACCTGGCCGGTCCGGACGCGGCCGTCGAGATCGTGCCCATTCCGCCGTCCATTGCCTCTGATGACCACTACACGCCGCCGCGCTACGCGGCCGGCGCGGACGGCGCCGTTCCCTCCGCGGAGCAGGTGTATGCCGACCGCGGCAACCTGGTGGTGACGCTGCCCGGTGCGAACGATGCCGCCGGGGCCATTCTGCACGCTCACGTCGACGTGGTTCCGCCGTGGTTCGCGCCCGCCTCCACCGGGAACCGCGTCACCGGCCGCGGCGCCTGTGACAACAAGGCCCAGGTCGCCGTGCTGCTGGCCCAGATGAAACTCTTTCGCGAGATGGAGGAGCAGCTCGGTGTGAAGCCGCGCGGTCGGCGCGTCTATCAGTTCGCCATCGACGAGGAGATCGGCGGCAACGGCTCGCTGGCGCTGGCCCTCGATGCGCGTTACCAGGGATTGCCGGTGCTGCTGCACGAATGCACCGACCTGGTGCCGTACTGCGCCCATCGCGGCGCGGTGTGGTATCGCTGCCGCCTGCACATGCCGCCGTCCGCCGTCCGCACGGGTTCGCCGGCGGGCAGCGTCACCGAGATGTTTCCCTTTGTCGTGCTGGCCCTGGAGGAGGAGGGACGCCGCCTCCAGCAGGAAACCAGCCATCCCCTGTTCACCGCCGCCCACGTACAGTCCTGCCCCGGCGTGCTGGGGCCGTTCGGCAGCAGCCCGTCGCGGGTCTGCGATCGGGTGACCATCGAGATCACCGCGAAGTCCAACGCCAATCCCGCCCGCGTGGGCATGAAGATCACCGAGTTCATGGAGGATGCGCTGGCCGGCTACCTGCGCACCTACGGCGACAAGACCCGCGAGACCGATCCCCTCACCGGCGGGCCCAAGGTCGAGCGCCACTTCGAGCTCCAGGTGGTTCCCAGGGAGGCGACCCAGAACTTCATCATCGACGTGTTCGGCCGCAGCGGGCACATGGCCGCCTCCGACGAGTGTGACAACGCCATCATCAAGGCCGCGACGATGATGGCTGCGCTGATCAGGCTGGCCGGCAGCTTCCCCAACGTGCAGGCGACCGGCGCGCTGGTCGGCCATGGCGGTGACGGCCACACGGTGATCCTGGAGGGCGGCCAGGGGTTCACGCCGTCGCACACCATGGCCGACGTGCAGCAGCGCGTGCGCGCCGCGGCCCGCGAGGGCGCCAGGCAGTACTGCCGG
>CAYVVX010000093.1:3512-5322 GCA_964455315.1 uncultured Planctomycetales bacterium
GTGGAACTGAACTTCGACCGACTGCACAACGATGCCTATGCCGACGCCCCCGACTGCGCCCCCATGGCCGCGTTGCAGCGGGCGTTCGCCGCCACCGGCACCGCCTGGCCCGCGCCGCGGGGCTGGGCCACGAGTTGCGACGCCCGCATCTATCACCACAAGGGCTCGGAGGTGGCCATCTTCGGCGCCGGCAAGCTGGAAGTGGCTCACAGCGAGGGCGAATACGTGGACGTGCCGGACATGCAGGAGGCCCTGGCCATCAGCACGCTGGCGACGTGGGCGCTGGTGGGGTGAGGGCCGTGAGATCGGCCGGATGGGGGGGTGACATCGCTTGGCGCGGCGGCATCTGTGGATGCAGTCGCCCGCCGCAAAACTGTCTCAGGTAGCGAAAGGCGGGGCGGACATGAGTGACACGAGTTTTGCCATCCGGCGCGACGCGCTGGCTGAATACAAGCGGGTGATCTGCCTGATCTCCACGGCGATTCTCCCGGGCTGGATCCTGCTGCGGTTGGGGCTCGATAAGGCCTTGCGGAAGTGGGCCGATTCGCTGGTCTATCGCCTGGACGGAGATTGCCTGTCGGTCAGCGGCTCGTTCGTGCTCTGGGGCCTCATGCTTTACCGGCTGGAGAGCCGGATCCCGCTGGCCAGGATCACCGATCTCAAGCTGGTGCAGGGTCCGATCCTCAACCGGATGGATCTCTGGACGCTCTACGTTCAAACGGCCAGCTCGGGACTCCAGCGACCGGAGGCCGTGCTCTACGCCCTCGAGCAGCCTCACGAGGTGCGCGACCAGATCCTGCAGGCCATCACGAGGGTCCGCGGCGGTTGACACGGGGTCTCCGCTGGCGTCTAATGCTGTGGTAGGTGAAAAACCAGCTATCCCGCGGATCCGGGGGCGATTAGCTCAGTTGGCTAGAGCGCCTGCTCGACATGCAGGAGGCCACTGGTTCGAGTCCAGTATCGCCCAGTAGAACTTTTATAACCCCTTATAAGCCAACGGCTTGCGAATCCTCGTCACTACGTGATTGCGAACCGTTTCGATCGGTTTCATGCAGTTGCAGGTTCTCGAACACCTTCTGCTGCCTCACCTTGTGAAGTGGAACTCGCCGTTCGCCGGCTCAGGCAGTCCACGATCCCTGGCGACTACCTGAGGGCAGGCGACTCGGCTCCCGCACCGCGTTCATCCTACAGTAGAGCCGGTCGGTTCTCTGATGATTTCCTTGCTCTTTGATTGTTGTGCGAATGTAGCCGCAAGTCGAGGGGGGACGATGACGTGGGTGTGACTTCGGGTGGGCGCTTCGTGACACCGTCGCAACAGAACCCCCCCAGGGCGATTGGAAGCGGCGCATTACGGGGAGAACCGATGCTGTCTTATTGCTCTATGAACCACCTTGGAATTCTAACGGACATGCGATACCAACATGACTGGTGATCAGTGGGGGTGCCACCCAGTCGGGCTCAGGTGGCATCTGAAACGGCAGCCTCTCCAATGCGAACCTCGGCCTCGAATGGAGCAAATGACACCAAGATCTTCCTGAAGCGCATCACTATCCTGGCTTCACGGGGCACGCCGAACAGGGAGTCGGGTGTCTTTGAGGATTGCATCGAAGTTCTCGCCGAGAACTCGACGCTTCTCGTATGAGGTCAAGCGACTGAAGACAACCCACGCTGCCTGTGGTCGTGGATCGCGCATCGGCGAATCGGTCCCGAACAGCACGCGGTTGGCGCCCGCCTGCTCCACCAGGTACTCGATCACGCCGTTGGTCACCGACGTGAAGTTGATCTGTGCCCAGATGTTGGGATACTGCCG